>JAEZHL010000111.1 GCA_023416575.1 Pseudomonadota bacterium | reverse complement strand
AGCGGGCTCGCCTACATCCAGCTGCAGCCGCAGTACCGCCTCGCCGATCAGGTGCCGGACAAGGAGCACGCGCTGGCGGCCTCGAGCAGCCTCGATGAGAAGCTGACGGGCGCCAACCCGGTCCACGTGATGATCCAGCTGAAGAACGGGCAGACGCTCTACAGCGCGTCGACGTTCGACGTCATCGGCCGGGCGCATGCGGTGCTGGAGGAGGTGGCTGGCCTCGGGAACGTGTGGTCCGCGGAGAGCCTGCGCCGCTGGCTCGTCGAGACCGGAGACGACAGCATCGAGACGGTCAAAGGCTACATCGGCGTGCTGCCGGAGCATCTCGTGCGCCGGTTCATCGACAAGGATGAGCAGGCCGTGCTGGTGACCGGCAGGCTGCCGGACGTCGATGCGAGCGAGATCCTCCCCGTGGTCGAGAAGATCGACCGGGCCCTCGATCCGCTCCGGCAGGAGTTCCGCGACTATGACATCTCCGTGACGGGCCTGCCGGCCATTGCCGCGCGCAATTCGGCCAAGCTCATCGGCGAGCTCAACATCGGGCTCATCGGCGACATGTTCGTGATTTTCATTTTCCTCGGCATCGCACTCCGCTCGGTGCTGTCCGGCGTGGCGAGCATCCTACCGTCGCTGTTCCCAATTTTCGCGACGGGCGCGTTGCTCTGGGTTTTCGGTGAGGGACTGCAGTTCGCCTCCATGATCGCCATCACCGTCGCGTTCGCGCTGGCGATCGACTCGACGATCCACTTCCTCAACCGCTACCGCCTCGAGGAGTCGCGGATCGGGCCGGGACCCGGCAAAGCAACGGAGGCGCTCGTCGCCACCATGCATCACATCGGACCGGTGATCGTGTTGACGACGATCGTCCTGGCCCTGGGCCTCGGCGTCACCATGCTGTCGCATTTGCCGTCATTGCGGCTGTTCGGGCGTCTGGCGGCGGTCTGCCTGTTCGCCTCGCTGATCGGCCAGCTCGTCATCCTGCCGGCGACGATCGCGTTCTATCGCCAGTATTTCCCCCTCAAGGCCTAGAGATCGGGGCTCCCTGTCCGGCTGCCTGCGAGACCAAGAAATCGATCGAGCGGAGCGTGCGGGCACATTGCTGCCGATGTCCGCAGGCAAATGTGACGCCGACAGGACATGCTCAGGAGAGGGCGATGGGAATTTACATCGCGGCGGCGATTGCCTCGACGATCGCGATCGTGCTTTGCGGCTCTATTGCGCTGAGGATCACAGATCCCGCGCAGAGACGGGTGTTGCTGGCCGCGTTCGTGCTCATGCTGCCCATGCAGCCGCTCGCCTTTTATGCTGTCCGCTTGCCGATCCTCGGTCTTCTGCAACCGGCACTCGGGGCTGGCGCCGTGATGATCGCCATCAGCCTGTTGGCGGCGCCGCTCACCGAGGAGCCGGCCAAGTGGCTCGCCCTCAGCCTCAAGAGCGTGCGGCGCGCGATCGCCTCGGGCAATGCCATGGGGATGGCGATTGCCGCCGGTCTTGGTTTCGGGATCGGCGAAATCTGGTTTCTCGCCGAGCAACTCGCGCGACTTGACGCCATAAAGGACATCCCTTTCACCGAGTTCTCTGGCTTCATGATCGAACGCGTCGGGGTCTGTCTGCTCCATGGGCTCCTGTTGGTCCCGCTCTTCCACGCCATCGCCATCGGCCGCGGGATTGCGCTGGGCGCTTTCATCGGCATGCTGGCTCATCTCCTGGCGAACCTGCCGGTCCTCGTGCTGCAAAGCGATCTCTTCGGGCTTGGGCGCGTGTTCTGGGGCAACGCCATCATGCTCTGGCTCCTCGCGATGATCGTCGCGGGACTGTATGCGCTGAACATCTTTTCTGGCCGGCGGCTGGTGCGCGGGGTTGCCCCGGCCGTCGCGGCGACCGGGGAGTGACGGCACGCGCCGATGACCCACGACGTACCCGCAACCTCGCTGACGACGACGCCGATCGCGATCGACGAAGCGTGGATCGATTACAACGGCCACCTCAACATGGCCTATTACAACGTGATCTTCGATCATGCGCTGGAGCAGCTGCTGCGCCCGGTCGGGCTCGGACCGGACTACATCCGGGAGTGCAACTGCACCTACATGGCCGCCGAGGCGCATGTGTGCTTTCTGCGGGAGGTGTTTCGCACCGACACCGTCCGCGTGAGCTGGCGCGTGCTCGACCTCGATGCGAAGCGGGTGCACCTGTTCTGCGAGATGCGCCATGCCGTCGATGACTGGCTGGCGGCGACATCTGAGTGGATGTTCCTGAACGTCGATATGGGCACGCGGCGAACCGCACCGTGGCCGCCACACATCTTTGGCCGGCTCGATGCGATCCGCAGTGCTGGAGCGGCGCTCGGCACTCCCGAGAGGGCTGGGCGACGGATCGGGATTCCGCGCAAAGCCTGAGGGCAGGGCAGGCTTTACGATGCGCTGAAGGTGTGGCTGCCAGCTACGCCGCCGAGCCCCGCCGTTCGCCCCATAGGTTCAGAATGTTCCCCGCGATCACGACGAGCCCGCCCAGCAGAACGATGGGCTCGAACGCCTCTGCATAGACGACGATCCCGACCACGGCGATCAGCGGCAGCCGGAAGAAGTCCATCGGCGCGACGATGATCGCGTCGGCCAGCGAGAACGCACGCACCAGTGCATAGTGCGCCGACAAGCCCGCGATCGCGATCGCACCGATCCAGCCCATCGTCTCTAGGTCCGGAACGCGGATGCCGCCGAGCAGCAGAAGCAGGGACAGAGCGGTCTGGATCAGGAACATGTAGAACAGGATGCACAGCGGGCTTTCGCTCTGCGTCAGGAATTTGGTGGCAAGCATCGAGAGGGCGAAGCCGACAGCGGCGACGAGTGCCAGCACGACACCCGCATTGAGCGCCACCGAGCCGGGCTGCGCGACGATCAGGGTGCCGGCAAAGCCGAGCGCCGCGGCCGCGAGGCGCGTTCTCGTCAGGCGCTCGCCGAGCAGCAATGGCGCCAGCAGAGCCACCCAAATCGGCGCCGTGAATTCGAGCGCGAACAATTGGGCAAGTGGGATCATCGTCAGGGCGCTGAGCCAGCTGAACTGGGCGATGAAGTGGACGCCGCCACGCAGCCCATGCAGGCCGACACGGGTCGTCCGCATCGCTTTCAGCCCTGGCCCGAGCAGCACCGCGGCAAGCACGATCGCCAGCGAGATCAGGCAACGGTAGAACATCATCTCGAGCGTCGTGGCGCCGCGTGCGGCCTCCCGGCCGGCGATGGCGACGCTGGAGAACGAACCCAACGCGACGGCCATCCACATCAGCGCACGCGCCACTTGCGGTTCTTGTCTGACCATGGCGGCTTCGGTCATTGTTCTGTCTTTCCGCAATTCCCTTCGTCGTCTCTTACAGGAATGGAGGCCACGGGGCATTACTTTCGTCATCAGAGCTCGGCAACGGACCGTCCCCTTGGCCGGGAGCCGAGGTTCTGCGATGAAAATCCCTGGTCGGTCGAAAGGGGAGGGAAGTTCAATGGCCCGTATCACATCCATCGAGGCGCTGCGCGCTCTCTATCCACCGGCCCACGAGAGAGCAGTCAGGAAACAGCTCGACCGCCTCGATCGGCACTGCCGCAGCTTCATCGCGCTGTCGCCCATCGTCGTCGTCTCGTCGAGCGGGGCGGACGGTCTCGCCGATGCGTCCCCCAGGGGCGATCAGCCGGGCTTCGTGCAGGTCCTGGACGATAACACGCTGGCCATTCCGGACTGGCCCGGCAACAACCGGCTCGACACGCTGACCAACATCATCGCCAATCCGGCCGTCGGCCTCCTCTTCCTCGTGCCGGGGGTGGAGGAGGTGTTACGAGTCAACGGTGAAGCGGAGCTGCGCGACGATGCAGACCTCAGAAGTGCTTTCGAGCGCGCGGGCAAGCTGCCGCGGCTCTTGGTCCTGGTGCGTGTCCGCGAGGCTTACCTGCATTGTGCCAAGGCGTTGATGCGCGCGCGCCTGTGGGACCCTGCGTCTCGCATCGAACGCAGCCGATTGCCTTCCATGAACGAGATGATCCGCGACCAGATCGGCGGCGACGGCCCCGTCGAGCCGCAGCACGAGATGATCGAGCGCTATCGCAAGGTACTCTACTGAGATGAAACAGCAGTTCGCTTCCGACAATAACGCCGGCATCTGCCCACCCGCGCTGGCGCGCATGCTAGAGGCGAACGCGGCCGGTCACGCGACGGGTTACGGCGACGACCCTTGGACCGAGGAAGCCAAGGCGCGCATCGCGGCGCTATTCGAGACGGAATGCGAGGTTTTCTTCGTCTTCAACGGCACGGCGGCCAATGCACTGGCGCTGGCGCAGCTCTGCCGTTCCTATCATGCGGTCATCGGCCATGCCGTCTCGCACGTCGACACGGACGAGGCCGGCGCGCCGGAATTCTTCACCGGCGGCGCCAAGCTCATGACGGCCGATACGCCGCTCGCCAAGCTGACGCCGGCGGCCGTCGAGGCGCTGGCGACCCGCTACTCAGGGCACCATCACGTCAAGCCGGCCGTGCTGTCGCTCACGCAGGCGACGGAGCTCGGCACCGTCTACACGGCCGCTGAGATCCAAGCTCTCACATCCGTCGCCCGCCGCCATCGCCTCAAGGTCCACATGGACGGCGCGCGGTTTGCCAATGCCGGTGCGCGTTTCGGATGCGTGCCGGCAGATCTCACCTGGCGGGCCGGTGTCGACGTGCTCTGCTTCGGCGGCGTGAAGAACGGTTTGGCCGTCGGCGATTGCATCGTGTTCTTCGACCGGTCGCTGGCGGACGAGTTCCAGTGGCGGATCAAGCAGGCCGGACAGCTCAACTCCAAGATGCGGTTCGCATCCGCGGCATGGCTGGGGCTTCTCGACGACGATGTCTGGCTCGCCAATGCCCGCCACGCCAACGCCATGGCCGAGCGGCTCGCAGCGGGGATGGCCGGCATCCCGGGCGTGACATTCATCGCGCCCGTCGAGGTCAATGGAGTTTTCGCGGACATCCCCGTGGACCTCCAGGCGGCGCTGAGAGCCCGCGGCTGGAAGTTCTACACATTCATCGGCCAGACGGGGTGCAGGCTGATGTGTGCCTGGGATACGGAGCCCGAAACCGTCGACCGCTTCCTGGCCGATATGGCCGCGGCAGCCCGGGATTAGTGCCTCAGGTCTTTTGCGCCGCGCGGGACCGGAGCAAACCAAGAACCCTGCCGTCCAGGATGGCCAGGGCGACGCCGATCACCAGCGCGCCCGCGACGTGACGCGGCTGCAGCACCTCACCCAGGATAAGCGTCCCGAATGCGATCGCGCTCACCGGCACGAGCAAGGTCACCAGCATCGTGTTGGTCGGGCCGGAGGCGGCCATGATGCGGAAGAAGACGATGTAGGCGAGGGCCGTCGAGAGCACCGCGAGGCCGACGATGGCACCAACGGCGGCGCTGCTGGGAGTGGCGAGCTGCCAGGGCTGATCGAGGATGAGTGCCAGGGGGAGCAAGACCAGCGCGGAGCAGGTGAGCTGGCTCGACGCGGTCACCAGCGGTGGCGTTGCGCGAAACCGCCGGGCCCAGATGCCTGAAAAGGCATAGAACAGCGCCGCGCCGAGCACCAGCAGCATGCCGAGGAGGCTTGCGGAGCTCCCGACCAGCGCTTCGGGCCCGACTAGTACCGCCACCCCGACAATGCCGACGAGGACGCCTGTGAGCCGCTGCCACGTCAGCCTCTCTCCCGCGATGGTCAGATGCGCGATGATGACCGCAAAGAGCGGTGTCGTGGCATTGAGGACCGAGGCAAGGCCGCTCGCGATCTCCTTCTGCCCGCGAACCATGAGCAGGAATGGAATGACGTTGCTGATGATGGCCAGATTCATGAAAGGGCGCCAGGCTTTCAACCCAGAGGGGAGCCGCAAGCCCATCGCCAGCGTCACCGGGATGAGAACGGCAGACGCCAAGCTGACCCGGGCGGCAACCAGAGTGAGCGGCGGCAGCTCATGCACCGCCACGCCAATGAATAGGAACGATCCACCCCAGAGGAGCGACAGGAACAGCAGCAGAAGCCATTGAGTGAGTGGCATGGAGGTGGATCGAGTGATTTTCAGGAACGGAAGGAGCTGCCGGAGCTGGGACCAAGCCCGCAAGAATGTCCGCCCATCATAGCAACGCCCCACCCCCGACGCGACCCGATACCTGTGCGCCAGACTGCATCGCTGCCAGTCCAAAAA
>JAEZHL010000084.1 GCA_023416575.1 Pseudomonadota bacterium | reverse complement strand
GCGCTGTCGAGATCGTAGGACTTGCAGGTGAGGAGCACGTAGTCGGCGGGGCCGCGCACGTCCTCCGCGAGCCGCGCATCGACCTGGACGGTGAAGTCCCCCTTTACGCTCTCGACGCGCAGCCCATCCTTGTCGAGCTGCGCCTTCCGCCCGGGGCGGACCAGGAAGGTGACATCAGCTGCCTTGCTCTCGACGAGGCGGCCGCCGAAATAGCCGCCGATGCCGCCGGCTCCAAGACACAGAACGTGCATACGATTCTCCCGCTCGATATTCCGTGGGAGCAGGATAGCAGCGTCGCGCCGCCCGGTCACAAGAAAGGGGCCCCCGCGCAGTGCGAAGGCCCCTGTCTCACGTACCCCGAGCGAGAAAATTCAGCCGGTGATCGACTGATTGATCCAGTCTTCGAGCTTCTTCTTCTGCACGAGCGCGCCGACGTGCTGATTGGCAACCTTACCGTCCTTGAACAGCATCAACGTCGGCATCGCCTGGATGCGGTAGGCTTGAGTTACCGCCGGGCTGCGGTCCACATCCACCTTCACGACCTTGACTTTGCCCTTCATCTCCTCGGCGACCTGCTCCAGCGCAGGTGCCATGGCCTTGCAGGGCCCGCACCACTCGGCGAAGAAGTCAACGACAACAGGCTCGGACGACTTCAGCACTTCGGCATTGAAGTCTGCGTCGGACACCATTTGCGTCACGGTGTATCTCCATGCAGGGCCCCGGACTCGGGGCTAGCCTCTTTCACTCGGGTCGGAACGTAAGGAGGGGGTCAGGAGGCGTCAAGGCGAGCACTGCCATGCTTCCAGAGCAACTCTTCGTGTGAATTCAACAGCTCCGCCGGAATGGGCATCAGGGTTGGCCCATCTGTCCACAGGATCGTGGCCCGGATCGGAAGCCCGGGAAAGATCTGCCGCAGCACGAGCCGATACGCCGCGAGCTGCGCCAGGTAGGTGGCTGGCACCTCAGCCGGCACCTGCGGCGGCGGCCTGTTGGTCTTGTAGTCGAGCAGCAGCACCTCGTGCGCGCGCCGGACCAGCCTGTCGATGCGGCCGGTGACCCTGAGATTGGGGCGCCGTCCCGTCGGATCGAACAGGTCGGCGGCAATCGGCACCTCGGCTCGGCTGTCCGGCCCGAAGAGCGCCGCCAATTCGGGATGGTGCAGAACGGCCAGGACCTCGTCGGCGATGCTGGAACGGATCCGCGCCGGCAGATTCTCGCCGCGCAACGCGATGAACTGCCGGGCAGCGTCGTCCCAGCGATCGGGTGGGAGGCCTGGCAGATGCTCGAGCAGCGCGTGGGTGAGCGTGCCGCGCAAGAAGCGGGATTCGGAGGACGCCTCCAGCGGCGATAGGCCTGCAACCCCCGCGTTTTCGCTGTCAATCGTGGCTTCGATGGGATCGCCGGCTTCGTCCGTTTCCAACCTTCCCTGCCGGGACGGCGCCAACGGCATGACGACGATGGGCTCGCGCGGCGCCCGGCGCTGCGCCCAGTCCGGCAGTGGTTCGGGATCCGCGAGCCGTGATGTCGTGCCGCGCGGCCTCTCCGGCGCAGAGGTCTGTGGGCAGGAAAATCTCAGGATCGTTCGCTCGTCATCGGTCGCGATCCGCTCGCTGACACCCCGCATCGCCTCCTCGATGAGGTCGTACCAGCAGCCTTCTCCGCGCCCTTTCTTGCCTTCGAAGCCCGCCACATAAAGGCGATCGCGGGCGCGCGTCATGGCCACATAGAGGAGCCGGTTGCGTTCCTCCGCTTCGGCGGCGTCGATCATCGCCTTGGCGCCCTGGACTGCCGGGTGGCGGCTCGTTCCCTTCACCGGCCAGACGCACGGGTCGGGGAATCCGAGCGGCCGGTCCGTGCCCGGCAGCGGCAGCAGCGATCCGGCCTGCCTGCCCGATCCGGCTGAACACGTATCCGGCAGGAATACGATCGGCGCTTCGAGCCCCTTGGCGCCGTGCACGGTGATGACGCGCACCTCATCGCGGCCATGCTCCTGATCGCGTTTGATTTCGAGTCGAAGCCGCCGCAACCAGACCAGGAAGCCTTGGAGCGAGGGCGGATTGCGATCGTCGTAATCGAGCGCCTGGTCCAGGAACTCGTCGAGCGGCTCGGCGGCTTCCGGCCCCAGACGCGCGAGCATCCGCGCCCGCATGCCTTCATTATCGAGCAGGTTGGCGAAGAACTCGTAGGGCGGGCGGAAATCGGCTTCTGCACGCCAACGGCGGAGCGTCGCAGCGGCGGGCGCCAGCCGCGGGTGCGACGGCGCGCGGTCGAGCAACGCGCTCCACAGCGACGTCTTGCGACCGGGCGCGAAGCTCAACAGATCGTCGTCATCGAGGTTGAAGAGCGGTGACTTGAGAACCGTCGCCAGCGCCAGGTCGTCTTCCGGCATGACCAGGAACTCGCCCAAGGCGAGCATGTCCTTGACGGCGATCTGATCCGTGAGCTGCATCCGGTCGCTGCCGGCGACAGGAATGCCGCGCGCCTTGAGCGCGGCCACCATCGGCGCGGCGAACGGCTTGCGTTTGCGCACGAGGATCAGGATGTCTCCCGCGCGTACCGGCCGGTCCTCCGACTGCAGCCGTTCCCCGTTCCTCAGCCAGCCGTCGATCGTGTCGGCGATGCGTTTGGCAAGCCGCGCGACGGGTGACTGGGCGGGCTGCTCGGCGAGTGGCGCCCAGGCTTCCGCGGCCGGGCTCTCCTGCCAAGTCTCCGTCGGCCAGATCTCGACCAACCCGGCCTGACCGAGACGCCTGGCCTGATGGCGGACCGGATCGGCGCCAGCCGTGAGCCCGGGTGTGCGGCCAGGGTTGGCGAAAACACGGTCGACGCTGCCGAGCACCGGCTCGACGGACCGGAACGACAGCGTCAGCGGCACGGTCTGCCAGCTCGACCCCGCAGCGGCTGCGCGCGCGGCGAAGCGCGCGCCCGTTGCCGCGAACAGCTTCGGCTCGGCACCCTGGAAGCTGTAGATCGACTGCTTCTCGTCGCCGACTGCGAACAGGGTTCGAGCCGTCTCGTGCGCGCCAGTTCCGGCAAAAAACTCATTCGCCAGCCCGGAGATGATCGACCACTGCCGCTCGCTCGTATCCTGTGCCTCGTCGACCAGAATGTGCTCGAGGCCACGGTCGAGCTTGTAGAGAACCCATTCGGCCCAGTCCGCCTTCTGCAGCAGGCTGGCGGTGCGAAGAATGAGGTCGTCGAAATCGAGCGCGGCGCGGCGGGCCTTGGCCTGGACATAGCGCTGCTGCACCGCCTCGGCGAGGCGCACCAGTGCCAGCGTGGCGTCGATCAGGGAGTGGGCGAGGTGCTCCTCCCGCAGCCTCACGAAACGCGCCTGGGCGTTCGTGAGGAGCGCGTCGAGGTCGGGATAAGCCTTCTTCAGGCCCGCGGTCATCAGGCTTGCCCGTGCTTCACCTTTGCCGGTGCAAAGGTAGGCAGCGAGTGCGTTGATGCGCTGGCGCGGGTGAGGCTCGGTGAGGGCTGATTCGACCAAGGCGGCGTGTTTCTGGTCGGTTTTCGTGCCGGTCGCGAGTGCGGCCGCCGCCCGCCTCAGCTCTGCATCCGGCAGCACGGTCGCGAGTTGCTGCTCGACGGCCGCCAAGCTGGGAGTGGTTGTGCACAGGGCAGCGCGATAGACTTTCTCAGCCTCCCGGATCAGGTCGCCGCCGCGCAGGGCGAGCCGCGAGATGGCCTCGACCCAGTCGCGCCGGGCAAGCGCATCCCGGAGGACCTGATCGAAACTATCGTCGGCCGCGTAAGCGATCGTCGCGCGCAGAGCCTCCCCGAGTGCGTCGGCGTCGGGGCGCGTGGCTTCCCGCAGCACGACATCGACGGCTTCGCGGAGGAGCGTGCGCGAGGTTTCGTCATCGAGGATGGAAAATCCCGGCGCCACGCCCGCTTCCAGCGGGAAGCGCTGCAGCAGGCGCTCGCAGAAGGCGTGGATCGTCTGCACCTTGAGCCCGCCCGGCGTCTCGACCGCGCGCGCGAAGAGCTGTCGCGCATCGAGCATTTCCGCGTCGGAAGGTTCCCTCCCGAGCAGGTCGGTGAGCTTGCGGGAAAGGTCGGCGTCGCCGCACGTCGCCCAGGCCGAGAGCTCATCGAAAACGCGCTTGGCCATCTCCGCTGCGGCTGCCTTTGTAAAGGTAAGGCACAGGATCTTTTGCGGCTCCGTGCCTGCGAGCAGCAGCTTCAGCACACGCATTTTGAGGACGTGGGTCTTGCCCGCGCCCGCATTCGCGCTCACCCAGGCCGATGCCGTGGGATCGGATGCGAGGCCCTGATCGCGCGCGGTCGATTTCAGGGCTTCCGACGCAGCGTCAGTCATCGCTGGCCTCGTCCGCATCGCCGCCTTGCCACTCGGCAACGCGAGCCAGATGCTCGTAATCATCGTAGCGGTAGTCGTAGGCCGGTCGGCGCACGGCGCGATACGGCGTCGCCGGAAGATCGAACGCCGCGATCAGCCGTTCCAGGCCGCGACGTGTGTCATCGGCCAGGGCCGTGAGATCCGGAGCCTTTATGGCGACCTCGACGCCGGGGGGCTCGCCGCCGCTCGCCGAGATGTAGCGCAACCCCGCGATGCCGGCGGCATCGAGCCCCGTGAACCCACCGTTCAGCGCAATCACCGCCTCCAGGGGAAGCTGCGGGGCCAGACCAGCTGCGGCGCGGCGGGCCAGCCCCTCAACCTGGCTCTGGCCGCCTGTCTTGTAATCGGTGATGACGAGCGATCCAGCCGAGACGTCGATCCGATCGGCGCGCGCGGTCAAGGTGAACGGACCCGCCGGGCCGCTGAGCACGTGCGCGCCCGAAACCTCGGCCAGAATGCGGCTGACGCCTTCGCGGCGCGCCGGCTCCGTGGCGGCGAACCAGTTGGCAAACCGCTCGAGCCTCGGCACCCAGAAGGCGGCAACGCGCGGATTGCCGGTGTATTCGACCAGGATCTCGTGGGCGATGGACCTCAGCTCACGATAGGGATCGTCCGGCAGCCGCTCCGGGTGCCGTGTCGCGAACCGTCCGAGGACCTCATGCACGATCGCGCCACGCAGCGCCGGTCCAGGCTCTCGGCCGAGCGGCGGCAGCGGGTCGAGGCCCAGGATGTAGTTGGCAAACAGCGCATACGGATTGGCGATCCAGCGCTCGATGGCACTCACCGAGAGGCGGCGTGGCCGCAGCTCCACGGCGGGTGTCGGGCTCGGCGGACGGATCGCCGGCAGCCTCTGCGCCATATCCCTGGCCCGCGCCCAGCCGAGCCATGGCCGGTCGGGAGCGAGCGCGTCACCAATTCCCATGCCGTCGAGCAGGGCCGTGAGCCGCAACAGCCAGCGTGATGCCACCGTCGGTGCGCCATCGACCTTCTCGGCGCGGGTGAGATACACCTTCGGCGCATCCAGCAACTGTGAGAAATCGTGGGCGGCGTAGCCGATGCGCTCCTCCGGCTGGGGCAGGCTGAGCTCCTGGCGCATCGGCCGGTTGATCCAGGGCCCGGCATCGGTCGCCTCGGGCCATGTCCCTTCGTTCAGTCCACCGAGCACGACCACGTCTGGGCGCTGGAGCCGCGCTTCGAGCGGTCCCCAGATCGACAGCCGCGGGTGTGTGGGCAAAGGCGAGCGGACGTTCTCGCCTGCGATGAGGGTGCGGTAAAAGTCTGGATAGTCGGGCGCGCTCAGGGCTGGCGCGGTGAGCGTCGGATCGATGAGGCCGGTGAGGAACTGCGAGGCAGCTTCGCCCGCTTCTCCCTGCCAGATGGGTGATCCGGCCAATCCGGCGTCCTCGGGCAGCCGTGCCACAGCCTCCGCCGCCGCGACGTGGGCGCGGACGAAATCGGCCAGCGGCTGATCGCCCGGGCGCGCGAAGAGATCCGTCAATGGCAAGAACGCATCCCGGAGGCGAGCGAGGAGATCGCGGGCTGCGTCCCAGTCGGCCTGCCACAGCCGCAGCACGGCTTGCTGCCGGCGCGTCCGCACCTGCACCTGCTGCGCGGCGGTCTCGATGGCGGCCGCGATGCCCTGCAAGCCGCGCCCCAGGTAGTCCGTGCGGAAGGCGATCAGCTCGAGCGCGCGGGCGCGACGGCGCACCTCGCCGGCCGGCAAGCCCAATCGCGTCAGGGGGTGCTTCAGCAGCGCCATCACCGCCGCCGGCTCGAAATCGCGGCTCGATGCCTCGATCACGAGGTCGAGGAACGCACCGGGTACTGTTTTTCTAAACGGCCGCCCGGCGGAGTCGTCGACGCGGATGCCCCAGGCCTCGAGCCGGTTGACGACCCGGCGGGCCAAGATCCGGTCCGGAGAAACGAGCGCTGCCGTGCGGCCCGGCTCCTCCAACGCCTCCCGCAGGATGAGCGCGATCGCCTCCGCTTCGTCGTGCGCGTTTGGCGCCTCGATCAGTGCCACGCCCTGCAGGGCGGCGCGCATGCGGTCCGCATCCGCCGTCTCGACGAAGTGGCGCCAAAGATGGGTCGTAGTGGCTGGCCGCAGGGCTTCGCTCACCAGCTTCGCGCGCAATGCCGCGGGTGACTCGCCCGCCTCGCCTCGGCACAGCGGCCGTACGGCAGATCGGGTGACCTGCAGCCGGTCCAGCAGTTTGGCGAGCCCGTGTTGGGGATGCTCCGGGTGGTCGCCGAGTTTCGCCCAGCTTGCCTCATCGAGGGCCTGGTCGAGGCCTGGCAGCACGATAGCGCCCTGTTCCAGCCCCAGGAGCACCTGCATCAATTCCGCCGTCGCGGGGATGCTGCCGCTGACGCCGGCAACGATGACCGGCGCCCTCGTAGCCTCGTCCGCGAGCCGTGCTGCTTCCGCGCGGATCAGGCGGTTGCGCCGGTCCATCGGCGAGGCAAGCCCGCGCTCATCGAGATGCTTCGGCCACCAGTCGAGGACGATCTTTAGGAACTCCAGCGTCTTCTGCCAGTGCTCCGAGTAGATTTCCGGCACGAGGGCGGGCAGCCGCTCGAGGCTTGCCCCTTCCGTCTCGACCATGTCGATAAGGCGGCCCAACTCCTTTGCGAGGCTCGCTGCCTGAGCAGGTGTGTTGGCGCCGCTCGCGGCATAGGAGGCCAGCTCACCCTCGTCCGAGAGCGGCGGGATGCGCCCCATCATCTCCGACCATTTCAGGACCAGCTGGGTCAGCACGAGCCGCCGCTCAATTTCACTGATTGCCGGCGGAACAGAGAGCGCAGCGGAGCTGGTCTCCGGCGCGGCGGCGAGGCCGGTCAGAAGTGTCAGGTCCTCCTCGCCCTCGGAAATCGGCCGGATTTTCGGCAGCAGCAGCGCGGGACGTCCTGAGACCGCGCGGAACGCCTCTTGCAGGGCCCGCGCGGCGCGGCGCGTCGGCAGCAGGATCGTCATGTCAGGCAGCTGAAGCGGATCCGGCGCTGGGCCGCCGACGCGGGGCAGATCACCGGCGAGGATGGCCGCGGCCAGCTCGTGAAGAAACGAGCGGTCCGGCGGCACGGTAAATATCGCCGGTTCGGGCACGGTGGGCCGGCCCGCGAGAAAGGGTATGCCGCCGCCGCCCTCAGGCGGCATGGCTGCCACTCAGGAGCTGCTCGGCCTCAGCCAGTGCTGCCGGTGTCCCGACATGCATCCAAGTGCCATCGAGGCGGACGCCGAACAGGCGGCCCTTCTGGATCGCGCGATCCCAGAGCAGATTGAGCGAGAACGGACCCTCGGGCGCGCCCTCGAACAGCCGCGGATGCGCGATGGAAACGCCAGTGAAGGCGAACGGTGCCACCTCCCGCTCGGGGCGCCGCTGCAACAGGCCATCCGTGGACATCAGGAAATCCCCACGCCCGTCATAGCCGAGGCTCGCAGAGCCGAGCGCGAGGAGCAACAGGCAGTTCATCCGCTCCGGATCGAAGCTGCGCCCCAGGCGGACGAGATTAGACTCGACGCCATCGATCCAGAGGCTGTCGGAGTTGTGGACGAGGAACGGCTCCTGGCCGAGCTCAGGCAGTGCCTTCTTCACGCCGCCGCCCGTATCCAGCAGCAACGCGCGCTCATCCGAGATCCAAATCCGCGGGCGCTTCCGCCCATTCAGATGGGTGATGATCTGGTCGGCGTGATGATGAACGTTGACGACCGCGTTCTCGATGCCGGCGGCCGCGATACGATCGAGCACGTGATCGATCAGCGGCTTCTGCGACAGCCTCACCATCGGCTTCGGCACCAGCTCTGTCAGCGGGCGCATGCGCACGCCCATGCCCGCGGCAAGGACCATTGCCGTCTTCGGAAGCCACGTCATCGCAGTCTCGTTCGTGTTGCCCTCGTGCGTCCGCTTTCAGCTCGGCAGTGCACGGCTTTCTGCGGGGAAGTGCAAATCATACCACACCTTCAGCGGTCGAAGTGTGGCGTGAGACAGGTCGCGTTCGAGATAGCCCCAGATCCGGGGCAGGTGGCGCAGATAGCCGGCCTTGCCGTCGCGGAAGGCTAAGCGGTTGAAAATTCCGAGGATCTTCGTGTTGCGCTGGGCGCCGAGGACGGCGTAGGCCAATTCGAACGATGCTCTGTCGAACGCCGGCTCGCAGGCCGATGTCGCCGCGCAATAGTGCGCAAACAGCTCCCGCTCCAGCGCCTCGGGAACATCGATTCGCGCATCCTGCAGCAGGGAGACGAGATCATAGGCCGGATGCCCTTCGAGTGCGTCCTGGCAGTCGAGGATCCCGACGCGCCCGAGCCCGTGCCGATCGGGCAGCCACATCAGGTTCGGTGAATGGAAATCGCGCAGCACCCATCCTGTGGGTAGCTGCAGCAACTCGTCGAATAGGGCATTCCAGATTGCGAGGTATTCAGCCCTGACGGCATCTGGCGCCGGTGCGCCGTAGAGCGCCGGCCAGTACCAGTCGAGCAGCAACTCCACTTCGATCTGCAACGCGGCCCGGTCATAGAGCGGCAGCTGGTGATGGGATCCATCGTCCAGCGCCACGGCATCCGGCACCGGCACGCCGCGAACACGCACGAGCACGTCCACCGCCGCCCGCCAAAGGTCGGCCTGATCGCCAACACCTTGCGCAACGATCGAGCCGAAGACGGCATCGCCGAGGTCCTCGACCAGCAGCAGTCCCTCATCGAGGTCCTGGGCCAGAACCTCGGGAGCTGACAGGCCCGCCGCCCTGAGTGCGCCGGTGACCGCGATCCAGGGCCGTATGTCCTCGGCGAGATGCGCAATCTGACTGTACGGCTTGCCGTCTCGCACCGGCGGCCCGTCCGGCTGGCGCGGAGCATCCATCAGCACGACGCTCGTGCCGTTGCGCACCAAGCGCCCGTACCGGCGCGCAGAGGCATCGCCTTGCAGATAGAGGAGGTGTGCATTCGACCACCCCGATCGGTGCAGGAACGTGTCAATCGTCCTCAGGCGCTCAATGCGGGGCGCGAGCGCGCCCAGGCCCTCGATCGTGACGCAGCGCTCCGAGCCATCGGACGCCGGGACGTCGGCGAGGCTGATCTCGACCCGGTCGGCAGGCAGCAGCTCCTCCGCCCGCTCGGGCCATTCGATCAGCGCCACGCCTGTTTTCGTCAGCTCATCGAGGCCAAGCTCCTCCGCCTCATCAGCACCGCTCAGCCGGTAGAGGTCAAAGTGCGAGATGGAGAAGCGCGGGGCGGCATAGGTCTGCACCAGACTGAACGTCGGGCTCGGCACCTCCGCCGTCGCGTCCCTCAACAGGGCACGGATGATGGCGCGCGCGAGCGTCGACTTGCCGGCACCCAGGTCGCCCCGAAGTGCGATGACGTCTCCCGGCTTGAGCGCAAACGCCAGCAGCTCCGCCAAGTGGCCGACTTCGGACTCGCGCAGGCGAGCATGTATCCATTGTGCCGTCATGCGGCGAGAGAGAAAGCTGGCCGCGGGCTGAACGTCAAGCCCGCGATGCCATGGCCTCTGCAACCGTCAGCTTCGCCGTGGCTTCCGGGAACCGCACAGTCACCCGTGTGCCACGGCCGGGCTCCGAATCGAGTCGCATGTCGCCCTCGTGCAGCTCGACCAGGCTCTTGACGATCGAGAGGCCGAGGCCGGCGCCGCGGTGCTTGGAGCCGAAGCTGCGGCTTTCGAAACGCTCGAAGATCCGGCGCTGCTGATCCTTGGGGATTCCGACTCCCTGATCTTCAACCGAGAAGGCGATCATCCCGTTCTCGCGCCAGCAGGACACCTTGATGGTATCACCCGGATTGGAGAAGCCGACAGCGTTCGACAGCAGGTTATAGATGACCTGCCTGACACGGCTTTCGTCGCCCACGAAGGACACGGCATCCTTGGCCACCGCGATGTCGAGATTGAGCCTGGCACGGCTCGCCCGCTCGCGGATTCCGAGAATGGCGGCATCGATGACGGGGCGCACAAGAATGCGGCTGAGCTTCAGCTCCACCGTTCCCGCCTCGATGGTCGCCAGATCCAGGATATCATCGATGATGGCGAGCAGGGTTTTCGACGAGACGGAGATATCGCTCAGGTATTCGCGCTGCTTCTCGTTGAGCTGTCCCGCGCGCGGGCTTGCCAGCAGCTCGCTGAAGCCGATGATATTGGTCAGTGGCGTGCGCAACTCATAAGACACGTGACTGATGAACTGGCTTTTGAGCCGATCGGCGGCGACGAGCGCCTCGTTCCGCTCCTCCAGCGCTCGCTCGATGCGCTTGGCTGCCGTCACGTCGGCGAAGATCAGCAGCGTGGCACCGTCGGGGAGGGGAGTCGCGGCAAAGTCGATGACGCTGCCGTCGGGCCGCACCATCTGTCCTTCGACCTGCTGCCGCTGATCCGAAAGTGCTGTGACCGCCCGGCCGATGCGCGCCCACGTCCGCCGGTTCTCGAACCGCTCGCTTGTCTGAGCGATGATCTCGTCGATATGCGGTCTGCCGCTCAGCATCTGGCGCGGCAGCTTCCAGATCTGCTCGAATGCGGAGTTGAACAGCTTGAGCCGGCCATCCGTGGCGAAGACGGCAACGCCTTCCTTCAAGCTGTCGAGCGTCTCGCGCTGCACCTCGATGAGGGCATTGTAGCGGCTCTCGAGCGCGAACCGCTCGGTAACGTCATCATAAAGGTAGGTCACGCCGCCATCGGGGCGCTGCTCGGCGAGCACATGCAGCATGCGGCCGTCGGGCAGGTGCCACTTGTCCTCGTACTCCGTCGACGTGCGATAGCACGCGAGCAGCTTGGCCTTCCACGCCCGGTAGTTGACCATCGCCGGAAGCCGCGACGTCTCGCGCAGCCGGTCCAGAACCTCGCTGTCGGTCGGTTTCGTCTTCAGCCACTCCTCATCCAGCTCCCACAGGCGCTGGTAGGCGGCATTGAAGAACCCGAGCCGCTGATCCGGACCGAAGATCGCCACTGCCGTCGCAACCCGGTCCAGGGTGCGATCGTAGGCGGCAACCTGACGGTCGAGCTCCCCCTGCGCTGTTTCGAGCGCGGTGACGTCGATGGCTGCAGCGGCGGTCGTATCCTCGAGCGGGACGATCACCACCTCGTGCGGCTTGCGCTCGCCGCCCACGATCAGTGGCATGCGGGTGCTTATGGTCTCGCGAAGGGCGAGGGCGGGCTCGAGGGCAGAGCGCTGCCGCGATTCCAGAAGCTCGATCTGCCGTTCGCGAACCTCGGTCTCGTCGGCGGCTTCGACCCCGGCCACGTAGGCCTTGTTCACCCATTCGATGCGGCCGCCCGGGCCTTTGATCCAGACCGGCATCGGCAACGCGTTGAGCAGGCTGCGGCTCGCGCGGATATCGCGTGCCAGTTGGCGGTGCTGGTCGAGAATTTTCAACAGGTCGCGCTTGTAGCCCGCAGCGACATCGCGCAAGCGGAGAACGGCACGCGAGCCTGCCGCCCGCCCGTCGGCCTCGAGATGGCCGCCTGCGGTCGTCTTCAGCAGCGCGTTGAACGGCCGTCCATCGGTGAACAGCGTGTCGAGCCCGGCTTTCAAAGCCTCGGCCGATTCGGTGTCGAGCCAGGCGCCGAAGCGGATCAGGGCTTTATGATCCTCGGGCAAGCCGGGAACGGACGACAGCGTATGCGCAACAACTTTCAGCTGCTGGCCCTGCTCCCAGAACACCAGGACTTGGGGCTCCGCCTTGACGATCGCCTCGGCCGTCATCAGGCTGCGGCGGAGCGTGGCTGCTTCAGCTTCGAGCTGACGAACGGTCCTGCTGGCGCGCCGCAGCATGTGCCAGACCAGGACAGCCGCGAGACCAAGCGTTCCGATGCCAATCGCGAGCAGCAGCAGGTGGCGGAGCTCGAAACCGGTGACGCTCAGGCTGCGCGCCTCGACCAGCCCCAGCATGAGCACGACGGTGCACGCAAGGCTCGCGAGGAGCAGGGCCAACAGCTCCTGGCGAGTGGCATCTGTCCGGCTCTGGGGATCGGCCACCTGCATTGCGTTCCGTGTATAACTGGACAGCGCCACTCGGAACGCGAGACCTAGCGCATTGACCGGGACATACCCCGGAATCCGAATCACTCTTGATTATGAGGAGGATCGCTTGCGCTGGCCAGACTCGGGGCAGCACGCGGCACTGAGAAAATACTGCGCGCGCGTCCTGCAAGCACCGCGGGTGTGAGGTGTCGCCCGCTGGACGACACCGGCCGGATCAATAGCGGTAATGGTCCGACTTGAACGGGCCCTCTTGCGAGACGCCGATATACTCGGCCTGCGCCGGCGTGAGCTTGGTCAGAGTCGCGCCAACCTTGGCCAGATGCAGCATGGCGACCTTCTCGTCGAGGTGCTTCGGCAACGTGTAAACCTTCCGCTCGTAGCGACCGGGGTTCGTGAACAGCTCGATCTGGGCCAGCGTCTGGGTCGTGAACGAGGCCGACATTACGAACGAGGGGTGGCCCGTGGCGTTGCCGAGGTTCACGAGCCGGCCCTCGGACAGCAGAATGATGCGCTTGCCATCCGGGAACTCGATCTCATCGACCTGCGGCTTGATGTTGGTCCACTTGAAGTTGCGCAGCGAGGCCACCTGGATCTCGTTATCGAAGTGGCCGATGTTGCAGACGATCGCCCGGTCCTTCATGGCGCGCATGTGGTCGAGCGTGATCACGTCCTTGTTACCGGTGGCCGTGACGAAGATATCGGCGCGCGGGGCCGCATCTTCCATGGTGACCACCTCGTAGCCCTCCATGGCCGCCTGCAGCGCGCAGATCGGATCCACTTCCGACACGATCACGCGGCAGCCGGCGTTCCGGAGGCTCGCCGCAGAGCCCTTGCCGACGTCGCCGAACCCCGCAACCATTGCGATCTTGCCGGCCATCATGACGTCGGTGCCGCGACGGATGCCGTCCACGAGGCTTTCGCGGCAGCCGTAGAGATTGTCGAACTTCGACTTGGTCACCGAGTCATTGACGTTGATGGCGGGGAACAGCAGCGTGCCCTTCTTCTGCATCTCATAGAGACGGTGCACGCCTGTCGTGGTCTCCTCCGACACACCGCGGATGTTGCGTGCGAGCTCTGCGAACCAGCCTTTCTTCTCCTGCAGGGTCCGCTTGATGAGCGCGAACAGGATCTCCTCTTCCTCGGAGCCCGGCTGGTCGAGGAAAGCGGTATCGCCGTTCTCGGCCCGCAGCCCCAGGTGAACGAGGAGGGTGGCGTCGCCGCCGTCGTCCAGGATCAGGTTCGGCGTGCCGCCGTCACCCCACTCCAGGATCTTGCGGGTGTAGTCCCAGTAGTCCTTCAGCGACTCGCCCTTGATGGCGAACACCGGCACGCCCGCCTCGGCAATGGCGGCCGCGGCGTGGTCCTGGGTCGAGTAGATGTTGCAGGACGCCCACCGCACATCCGCGCCGAGTGCGACCAGCGTCTCGATCAGAACCGCGGTCTGGATCGTCATGTGCAGCGAGCCGGCGATGCGCGCGCCCTTGAGCGGCTGCTGGGGGCCATACTCGGCCCGGGTCGACATGAGGCCCGGCATCTCGGTCTCGGCGATCGAAATTTCCTTGCGCCCCCAACTGGCGAGACCGATGTCCTTGACGGCGTATTCGGCAGCGATCGGCATCTGCGGCTCCTGGATCTCGAAAGTGGTGCTGCCGCGACTTGCGGCAGCTTGGGGCTTTGGGCACGGCACACCATGCCCGGCACGGGCCGTCTATACCGACCCGCCGACCGTCATGCAACAACACATAAAGACATTGTTATGTCTTGCTGTGCCGGAGAGCGCGGGATCAGTTGTCGTCCACGCATTCCTCGCCGAAGCCGTCAACGACGAGCGACACGAGGGCCTTGATCGCCTCATGGCCTTCGGGGCCTTCGGCTTTCAGGTGAAGCGTCGAGCCAGGACCGGCGGCGAGCATCATCAGCCCCATGATAGAGGTGCCGCCGACGGTATTGCCGTCCCGCGTCACGGAAACGGTCGCGTTGAAGCTCTCGGCGCACTTGACGAACTTCGCCGAGGCGCGCGCGTGAAGCCCCTTACGATTGCGGATGGTGACGATGGCTGACGGCTTGCGGCTGTCCAGCACGGCATTTCCCCCCATCAGGGCTCACCGGAAAGAACCTGCCTGGCGACGCTAATATATTTGCGGCCCGCTTCCTTGGCCAGATCCACGGCTTTGGCGAGGGGCGTGTCGTTGCGCACGCTCGCGAGCCTGACCAGCATCGGCAGGTTGACGCCGGCGATCACCTCGACGTTGGCTTCATCGAGGATCGAGATCGAAAGGTTGGAGGGCGTGCCCCCGAACATGTCGGTCAGCAGAATGACGCCGTCGCCGGTGTCCAGGCGCCGTGCGGCGTCCAGAATTTCCTGGCGGCGCGCTTCCATGTCGTCATCAGGGCCGATCGAGATCGTCTCGAGCTGCGTCTGAACGCCGACGACATGTTCCAATGCCGCCCGAAACTCCCCGGCCAGTCCGCCATGGGTGACGATTAAGAGTCCAATCATAGCTCTCGTGCAGTTCCGTGTGGGCCTGGAGCCGTGAGCCGGCTAAGCGACCCCGGTATTTCACAGGCAGCCAAGCGCCCGCCTTGAGCCGCGTCATGTTTGGCCACAGTTTCACCCATCCGCAAGCGATTTCGCTCGATTTGGCTACTGCTGGTACTGCCTGGCACCCGTGCCTCCCTGTAAAGCCAGTAGCAGCTTGAGCGCTGCGGAAGCCTCGAACGGATAGAGCGCCAGCCGACGCACGGACACCCCGAGGAGCTCGGCCCTCTCATCCGGATCGGGCAACCGCTCGACCTTGTCAACCGGCACGAGGTCGACCAGCAACTCGAGTTCTGCCGTGTCCTGCGTTGGCACCGCGACGATACCGACGCCACGAACCTCGAGCAGACCCTTTATCGGCTCGGGACAACGCATCAGCACCTTTCCGCGATGCGTTTCGACGATGACCTGGTCGTCCGCGAGAAGCAGCGCCTGTCCGGCGATGAGGTCGCTGGCCGGCTGGGCGAGGCAGCGCAGTGCCAGGTCGGATTTCCCCGAGCCCGGAGCACCCCTGATCAGCGCGGCTTTGCCGGCAAGGGCGATCGCGGTCCCGTGGACCAGGCTAGGCGCGGCGGTTGCCACGATGGCCAAAGCTCCTCGTCTGACCGCGCCTAGGTGCGGCAGGCAGTCGCACCGTCAGGCGGGCGCCCAAGGGCGGCTCGTCCGGTGAAGCATCCGGCGCGGTCCGGTTTTCTGCCCATATCTCGCCGCCGTGTGCCAGGACGATCTCCCGGGAAATCGACAGCCCGAGACCTGAATTGTTGCCGCGGCTGCTCTCCGACGTCGGCCGGTAGGTGTAGAAACGTCGGAAGATCTTCTCCAGGTTCTCCGGCGCGATACCCGGCCCGTCGTCCTCCACGCAAATCTCGATGCCGTCCTCGCACCGGGCCGCCCGCACGAGCACGGTGCCGCCATCGGGCGAGAAGGAAATGGCATTGTCGATCAGGTTGGTGATCACCTGGGAGAGCCGCCCCTCGTGGCCATTCACCACCAGCAGATCGCCTGCGCTCGCGGGCTCGATCTCGAGCGCTATGCTCTTGTCGCTGTCGCTCAGGATATCCGAGAACGTCGAGACGATGCCGTCGAGAAGCTTGCACATCGCGACCGGCTCGGTCTGCTGTAGGGCAAGCTCCGCATCCAGGCGCGACGCATTGGAGACGTCGGTGATCAGCCGGTTGAGGCGCTTCAACTCGCTCTGAATCTGCACGATGAGCTTCTGCCGCTCCTGCTCATCGCGAGCATACGCCAGCGCCTCGGCGGTCGAACGCGCGGCTGTGAGCGGGTTCTTGAGCTCGTGCGCGACGTCGGCCGCGAATTTCTCGCTGGCCTCGATTCGCCGGAACAGCGCCGACGTCATGTTACGGAACGCCGTCGACATCTGCCCGACTTCATCGCCACGGTGGCCGAAGCTCGGCAGATCGTGTCGCGCCGAGATTTTCCGACTGACGTGCTCGGCGGCCTCGGACAGCCGTCGCATCGGTCCGGCCACCGTGCGCGCCAGCAGCATGGATGCGGCGATCGTCGCGGCGAGGGCCAGCAGGGCGATCTTGATGATGGTCCAGCGCTCCTGGCTGAGCGCGTCGTCGATCTCACCGGGCCGGCTCGACAGCAGCAGCACGCCCTGGACGGATTTCGCCCGTTGGATCGGCACGGCGATCGACACGATCTGCTCACCGTTCTGGTTGAGCAGGAGCATCGGTGTCGTGGTCCCGGTCATCGCCATCCGCACCTCCGGGTAGAGGTTGCCGTTGGCGTTGCCGATCTCCCTGTAGACCGGAAGGTCGGCATTGAGGAACCACTGCGTGATGCGCGTCCAGACGTTCTTCGTCCTGGGCCGCTTTTGCTCCGAGGGGGGCTTTAGGATGAGGCCGCGCGATAGCAGCTGGGCCGAGTCGGCGATCAGGGTGCCGTCGCGGCTGTAGATGCGCGCACGGTTCTGGGTCGGCTGCACCAGGCGGCGCAGGATCGGTGTGACGCGCTCGGGGCGGATCGACAGCTGCAGGGCTGCAAAGCCGTCGTCCCGAAACGGGATCAGGGCTCCCTCTGCCTCAGGCAGCTTGTCGGGGTCGAGGATGATACGCTCCGTCTCGACGCTGGCGTTGGCGGCGATGGCGGCTGCGATGATCTCGCCCTGGCTCCGCAGGCTTTCGCGCTTGGCGTCGATCAACCAGACGTTGTGCTTGCTGAGATAGAGAATGCCACCGACGAGGATCAGCAACCCGAGCAGGTTGGAGACGAAAATCCGGCGCAGCAGGCTGCCGGTGACGAGCCGGAATGCGCGGCTGCCAGACAGGCGCTCGCCCGCCATCGCAACGA
>JAEZHL010000079.1 GCA_023416575.1 Pseudomonadota bacterium | reverse complement strand
TCGATTACCTGCACATCGCGCGCGCCTTCCATACCCTCTTCATCGAGCGGATCCCGGTGCTCGGGCCGCAGCGCCGGAACGAGGCGCGCCGGTTCATCAATCTTATCGATACGCTCTATGACAATCGGGTCTGCCTCGTTGCCACGGCCGATGCGGAGCCGGATCAGCTTTACATTCGCGGCGATGGCGCGGAACTCTTTGAGAGGACGGCATCCCGGCTGATGGAGATGCGTTCGGAAGCGTATCTAAATGATCGCAACAGCCGCCGGGCAAGTCAGGCATCGCCTGCCGACTGAGGGCAGCACGCCATTGCTTTTCGGTGCCCGGCCCGCTCTCGCCTTGAACGGCCCGTCATTTCCGGCTAACCACCCTCTGACGAGATGCTGCGACGGCTGCTTGGGTGGTGCCTGCCTGTTCAGGCCGAGGGCCTCAAGCTGCGGTCGAGTTGATTGGCGCTGCAGGCTCAGGGAGATCGACATCACATGGCGCGCACCAAGATTGCGCTGATCGGCGCGGGCATGATCGGCGGCACGCTGGCCCACCTCATCGGCCTTAAGGAGCTCGGGGATGTCGTTCTGTTCGACATTGCCGACGGTATTCCGCAGGGCAAGTCGCTCGATATCGCACAGTCAGGCGGCGTCGAGGGCTTCGACATCAACCTGAAGGGCACCAGCAGCTACGCTGATATCGAAGGGGCCCAGGTCTGCATCGTAACCGCCGGCGTGCCGCGCAAGCCCGGCATGAGCCGCGACGACCTGCTCGGCATCAACCTCAAGGTGATGCAGCAGGTCGGCGAGGGCATCAAGCAGTATGCGCCGGACGCTTTCGTCATTGTCATCACCAATCCGCTCGATGCGATGGTCTGGGCGCTGCAGAAGGCGTCGGGTCTGCCGCACAACCGGGTTGTCGGCATGGCCGGCGTGCTCGACAGCACCCGCTTCCGCCACTTCCTGGCCGACGAGCTGAAGGTTTCGGTCGAGGACGTCACCGCATTCGTGCTGGGCGGTCATGGCGACGACATGGTGCCGTTGGTGCGCTACTCGACGGTGGCCGGCATTCCGCTGCCCGATCTGGTGAAGATGCGTTGGATGACGCAGGAGCGGCTGGACCAGATCGTCGAGCGCACCCGCAAGGGCGGCGGCGAGATCGTGGCGCTGCTGAAGTCGGGCTCCGCCTATTACGCGCCGGCCTCCTCGGCAATCCAGATGGCCGAGAGCTATCTGAAGGACAAGAAGCGCGTGCTACCGTGCGCCGCATTCCTCAATGGCAACTATGGCGTCCGGGGACTTTACGTCGGCGTGCCGGTTGTGATTGGCAGCGGCGGAGTGGAGCGCATCGTCGAGATCGACCTCAATCCGGAGGAGCAGGCCATGTTCGACAAGTCCGTGGCCTCGGTCAGAGGGCTCGTCGACGCCTGCACGAACATCGCACCGCAGCTCGGAGCCTAATTCGACTTCAGGGGGGACTAACCCGGTCGTTGGATAGGAGATGGCGATGAAGCGAACCGCGTCGGCAGAGTGGAAAGGCGGACTGAAGGACGGCAAGGGTACCATCTCGACGGGGAGTGGCTTGCTGTCCAATGCGCAGTACTCATTCGGGACGCGGTTCGAGCAGGGGGTTGGCACCAACCCCGAGGAGCTGATCGCGGCGGCGCACGCCGGCTGTTTCTCGATGGCGCTGTCGGCGCAGTTGGGAAACATGGGGCTGGCGCCGCAGTCGATCCGGACTGAAGCCGCGGTCACGCTCGACAAGGTTGACGGCGGCTTCGCCATCACGGCGGTTCATCTGACCGTCGCGGCGAAGGTGCCGGGCGCCGATCAGGCGACATTCGAGAAGGCGGCCACGGCGGCGAAAGAGGGCTGTCCCGTCTCAAAGGTGCTCAACGCCAAGATCACCATGGATGCGAAGCTGGAGACCTAGCGGTCAGTCCGGGACCAAGTCCGAGATGGGTTCAGGGAGCAGGTGAGCAGACGATGACCAAGAAAGCGATCGAAGCCGCACCTCTGCGCGCGGTCGGCCCCTACTCCCTGGCCGTCGATACGGGCCAGTTCCTTTTCATTTCCGGTCAGGTCCATCTCGACGGGGCGACCGGCAAGCTGGTCGAGGGCGATATCGGCACTCAGACGCGCCAGTGTCTCGAGAACCTGAACAAGGTGCTCGCGGCCGCGGGGCTCGGGTTCGAGCATGTCGTCAAGTCGACGGTGTTCCTCACCAGCATGTCCGACTTTGCGGAAATGAACAAAGTCTACGCCGAGTACATGATGACGCCGTTTCCGGCCCGCTCGACCGTCGAGGTTTCGGCCTTGCCGCTCGGCGCGCGCGTCGAGATCGAGGCCATCGCCCAAAGAACGACGTAGGCACAATCCGGTACTTCCTCGCACACAGGGGCCAGCGCAATGAACATTCATGAGTACCAGGCCAAAGAGCTGTTCCGTCAGTACGGGGTGCCGACGCCAACGGGCTTTCCGGCGTTTACTGTCGACGAGGCGGTGAAGGCGGCCGAGCAGCTTCCCGGCCCCGTCTGGGTGGTGAAGGCTCAGATCCACGCCGGTGGGCGCGGCAAGGGCAAATTCAAGGAGGCTGCTGCCGGCGAGAAGGGCGGCGTCAGGCTCGCCAAGTCCATCGACGAGGTGCGCACGTTCGCTCAGGAGATGCTGGGCAATACGTTGGTGACCGTGCAGACGGGTCCCGCGGGCCGGGTTGTGAAGCGTCTCTATGTCGAGGACGGTTCGCAGATCGAGCGGGAGCTCTACCTCTCGGCTCTGGTCGACCGCACGACAAGCCGCATTTCGTTCATCGCCTCGCAGGCCGGCGGCATGGACATCGAGCAGGTGGCGCACGACACGCCGGAGCAGATCGTCACCCTGTCGATCGACCCGGCATCCGGGTACTTTCCCTTCCACGGCCGCAAGATCGCGTTCGCCCTGGGCCTCACTGGCGACCAGGTCGGGCAGTGCGTGAAGATGGTCGGCGCGCTGTACAACCTGTTCATCGAGAAGGACATGAGCCTGCTCGAGGTCAATCCGCTGATCGTCACCAAGGGCGGCAAGCTGCTGTGCCTCGATGCGAAGATGAACTTCGACTCGAATGCGCTCTACCGGCACAACGAGATCATGGAGTTCCGCGATCTCGATGAGGAGGATCCGATGGAGGTTGAGGCCTCCAAGTACGATCTCTCCTACGTCAAGCTGGACGGCACCATCGGCTGTATGGTGAACGGCGCCGGCCTCGCCATGGCGACCATGGACATCATCAAGCTGTACGGCGAGGAGCCGGCCAACTTCCTCGATGTCGGCGGCGGCGCGTCCAAGGAGAAGGTGCAGGCCGCATTCAAGATCATCCTCTCCGACCCAGCGGTGAAGGGCATCCTGGTCAATATCTTCGGCGGCATCATGCGCTGTGACATCATCGCGGAGGGCGTCATTGCGGCGGCCCGCGAGATGGCGATCACGGTGCCGCTGGTGGTGCGGCTCGAGGGCACCAATGTCGAGCTCGGCAAGAAGATCCTGGCCGAATCCGGCCTCAAGATCGTGCCCGCCGACAACCTCGCGGATGCAGCACAGAAGATCACGGCCGAGGTCAAGAAGGCCGCGTGACGGCATTCGGCCCTTCCTTTGCGGAAGGGCCACTCACCGCGGTCAATCCGCGGTTCCGGACCTGCGCCGGGCCGTGACCTCGATCTCGATCAGCATACGCGGATCGGCGAGTCCGGCTTGGAACATGGTCGCGGCGGGGCGAACGTCTCCGAGATAGCGCTTGAGGATGGGCCAGCACTGCTCGAAGTCCTCGCGACGGGGCAGGATGTAGTGCACCCGCACGATGTCGGCCATCGTCGCACCGGCCTCCTTCAGCGCGGATTCGATGTTCCGCATCGTCTGGTCGCATTGGGCGACCACATCCTGCTGGATCGTCATCGTGGCGTAGTCGAACCCGGTCGTGCCCGAGACGAAAATCCAATCGCCATCCACGACAGCCCGCGAATAACCGATCTCGGCCTCGAACCGCGATCCTGACGTGATGAGCCGCCGTGTCATCGTGCCCTCTCTGGCCTGTTGCGAGACGCCGAGTTCTCGCAGCAGGGCAGAAGCGCCGCAACCTGATTTTCGTGCGGGCTACTGATGAGGCCGGCGAAACCGAAGGACATGCAACACTCGAAGCAGATGCCCGCACCGAGGCTGAATTCGATGCGGGCACGGTTGGTTCAGGGGGAGCCGCCGCCCTGCACATACAGCTTCTTTGCGATCTCCAGCATCTCCTCGGGATGGTATTCAGGGATGAAGGCCTCGGGGACGCCATCCATCTCGTACTGAGGCCCGCCCTTGGGTGGGCCATCGACGACCTCGAGCGGACCTGAGCCATCGAGCGAGTCGCCCTGCCAGATGCCGGCGATTTCCCGGTAATCGTCGGGGCTGAAGCGGTAGAGGGTCCTGTGCATGCCCTGAGCGATGAACTGCTTCGATTCCGGAATCTCGGCGTCGAGAATGCCGGGAATCGGCAGCATCTTCTTCATCTGCACCCCCGTGAGCTTTTCGAGCGCCAGCGCGTAGGCATGGGCATGCACGCCGCCGCGGGTGAACAGGTAGCCCAGCATCATCCGCGCGGCCGGGTTCTTGGTCATCTCGTAGACCCGCAGCTTCACGGTGCGAGCGCCGCATTCGAGGAAGAAGTTGTGCAACAGGTCGAGAACGAGATTGCCCGAGTTGAAGATGTAGTCGCCGCGCCAGGGCTGCCCGAGAGAGTTCATGCCCATGATGCCGTGGGGCCCGTTGATTTGATAATTGGCGCCCGCGCCGGCATTCTTGAACATGTGCTCGAACGGCGCATCTCCATTCTCGATGTCGCCTTTGCCTTCGGCTCCGTTGAGCAGTCCGTTGACCGCAGCGCCGACGAGTTCGATGTGTCCCAACTCTTCCGTCGCGATGTTTGCAATCAGCGCATAGAAGGGCCGCAGCTTGTCCCGCATGCGGAAGTTAAAGCTCTGATACATGTAGGTATTCAGTGTCGTCATCTCGCCGAAGCGGCCACCCATCAGCTCGTTGACGGCCGCAGCGGCGGCGGGGTCGGGGTCTTTGGGCAGAGGCATTTCGACCTGCAGGCGATCGATTCTGAGAAACATGCAATTTCTCCCATTGTCTGTACCCAGACGCACCGGCCGCTCAGCTGACAGCGGAAAAATCTCTGGCCGGTTCCTATCAACGGCGGCTCGCGGGCCTGAGATCCATGTGGCAGCAGGTTTTGCGGAATCGGGGCCTGCCGGGAGCGCGTCGGAGCCTCGATTCGGGCCTGGCGATCTGCTAATCCTCACAGTCGAATTATCGCTGCGCCCGAGGGATCTCGCCCGATGACCTACCTGTTCGACCCGCCACCTGTGCCTGCGCTGCCTGTCTCGGGCTCTGATAAGTTGTTCCCGGTTCACCGGATCTATTGCGTCGGGCGCAACTACGCCGAGCACACGCGCGAGATGGGCTTCGACCCGGACAAGGAGCCTCCGTTCTTCTTCATGAAAACGCCGGATGCGCTGGTGACTGACGGCCGTTTCCCCTATCCATCGGCAACCAAGGACGTGCACTGGGAGATCGAGCTGGTGGTTGCCCTGAAATCGGGCGGCATCAACATTCCGCGCGCCGAGGCGATGGAGCACGTCTACGGCTACGCGGTGGCGCTCGACATGACGCGGCGCGATCTGCAAGGCGTGGCGAAGAAAATGGGCCGGCCGTGGGAGATCGGGAAGGCCTTCGAGAAGGCGGCGCCGTGCTCGCCGATCGTGCCGGTCGAGAAGGTCGGTCATCCGACGAGCGGCGCGATCTGGCTCGACGTGAACGGCGAGCGGCGGCAGACGGGCGATCTTTCTCAGATGATCTGGGATATTCCGAGCCAGATCGAATACCTGTCCGGGCTGTGGGAGCTCCGGGCGGGGGATCTGATCTTCACCGGAACGCCAGCGGGCGTCGGCGCGGTCAGCAAGGGCGATCGCCTCAAGGGGCACGTCGATGGCATCGGCGACCTCGATGTGACCGTCGTTTGATGGAGGCAAGGCATGACCTATGACCTGCATTCGCTGCCGGCGTCGATCTCGCTGGAGATCGCGGAGAGAATCGTCGACGGCGCACTCGCAGCGGCCAGGCGGATCGGCACGGCACCCATGGCGGTCGCGGTGCTCGATGCAGGCGGACATCTCGTCGCCTTCAAGCGCCAGGACGGGGTCGCGTTCCTGAGGTGCGACATTGCCCAGGGCAAAGCGTGGACCGCCCTTGCCATGGGGACGTCGAGCCGCGGCAGCCGGGACCGACTGGCCGAGCGGCCGACGTTTCAGGCGGCGCTGTCATCGCTTTCGCAAGGTCGCTTCATTCCGGTGCCGGGTGGCGTGCTGATCCTTGATGCGAACCAGAGGGTGATCGGGGCCGCAGGCATGAGCGGCGATGCTTCGGACAAGGACGAGGGCTGCTGCATCGAAGCAATCCATGCAGTGGGCCTTCGCTCCTATCCCGCGGCGCCAGCTGCCGGCTGGGAGACTGCGGTCGGTTAGCTTGCGCCGAGGTCAGCCCGTCGGGGTGCTGGAGAGCCCGAGCATCTCCAGCAACACGGCATTGAACAGATCTGCGGCCTCATACATGACCCAATGCCCGGCGTTGGGAATCGTGCGCGTCACGAGCTCGGGGTGATGAAGGCGCAGCACGTTGAAACACGCCTCGACACTCGGCCGCGCGATCGGATCGCGCGCGCCCCAAATTGCCTTCAGCGGGACGGTGACGCGCGCCAGCGTCGTCCGGATCTCGTCCGTCGCGGCGAATTCCCGCGAGCGGAAGCGGGCGCGGGCGACATTCGCCATCTGCAGGTCGATGGCCAGTTCATCTATTTTGGCCGGGTCGGCGAGCATGAGGATTTCCAGCGTCCGGCGATGCACGCCCCGCCGCTCCTCCGCCGTCATGCTCGAACGCTCCTTAGGCAGCTCCAGATCGCGCCACGGCAGGCCGAGCGCGGCGCTGCCGATGATGGTCACATCGGCGAGCCGGTCGTTGAGCTGCGCCGCTGCGAGGGTTGCCACGTGCGCTCCGAATGAGAAGCCGACGAGATGAACAGGTCTGTCGGCTGAAATGATCTCGCGAAGGCCCGCTGCCAGCACCTCGGCTGATGTGGCGGGCGTCCACGGCCGCGGCGGCATGGCGCTGTCGCCGAGGCCGGGCAGGTCGGGAGCCCAGACCTCACAGTGCTGCGCCAGCACTGGAATGGTCTTGATCCAATGCGTCCAGGAACCCGAGCCGCCGTGGCAGAGGACGACCGGCTCACCCGCTCCCCACCGCCGCCAGACCAGATCCCCCTCGCCGCATGGGGTGCGGAACGCCTTCGCCTCGCGCTCGAGGTCAGCAACGATATCGCTTTGTCTCGACATTGCTCTTACGGTTCTGCACTTCCAGAAGGTCCGTCGATACATCACAATTGGGCGCTGCAACAACGGGGGTACGCATGCCGGCCGAGAGCAATATCAGGATCAATGGCGAGAGGCTGTGGGACAGCCTGATGGAGATGGCGAAGATCGGCGCCACGCCGAACGGTGGTGTCAATCGTCTGACCCTGACGGACTTGGACCGGCAGAGCCGCGATCTATTCGCGAAGTGGTGCAAAGAGGCCGGTTGCACGGTCACGATCGACCGCCTGGGGACCATCTTCGCGCGCCGACCGGGCGCCGATAACACGCTCCCGCCGGTGATGGTTGGCAGCCATCTCGACACACAGCCCACGGGCGGCAAGTTCGATGGCGCGCTCGGTGTGCTCTCCGCGCTCGAGCTGGTGCGCACCCTGAACGATCTCGACATCAAGACGCGGCATCCGATCGAGATCGTCAGCTGGACCAACGAGGAGGGCGCGCGTTTCGCCCCGGCCATGACCGCGTCGGGCGTGTTTGCAGGCGTGCTGACGCTCGAACAGGCTCTCGCCATCGAGGATTTTGAGGGCAAGACGATCGGGGCCGAGCTCGATCGCATCGGCTATGCCGGGACGGCGCCAGTGGGCGGCCGACCCGTTCACGCGTTCTTCGAGCTCCACATCGAGCAAGGCCCGATCCTGGAGGAGGAGGGCATCGACATCGGCGTCGTCACGGCGGCGAACGGGCAGAAGTGGTACGAGATCACGCTGACAGGCGTTGAGAGCCACGCCGGGCCGACGCCGATGAAGCGGCGTAAGGATGCGCTGCTCGGTGCATCGCGGATCGTGGAGCTCGTCAACCGCATCGGTCACGCCCATGATCCGGCGGCCTGCGCGACAGTGGGCATGGTCCAGGTCCATCCCAATTCACGCAACGTCATTCCGGGGCGGGTTTTCCTGACGGTCGACATGCGTCACCCAGACATCGACAAGCTCAACTCGATGGACGCAGCCCTGCGCGCGGGGGTCGCGGAGATCGCCGCAGCGGCGGGTCTGAGCCATGAGCTGAGCATGGTCGTGGACTTCGCGCCGCAGCCCTTCGACCCCTCCTGTGTCGCTGCCGTGCGTCAGTCGGCGAGCCGGCTTGGATACTCGACGCGCGATATCACGTCCGGGGCGGGTCACGATGCCGTCTACATGGCGCGCATCTGCCCAACGGCGATGATCTTCACCCCTTGCGTGGATGGCATCTCGCATAACGAGGCCGAGGACATGAAACCAGCCTGGGCCGCCGCGGGAACCGACGTGCTCTTCCATGCAGTCCTGGAAAAGGCGGAAGTTGTCGCCGTCTAATTGGTGACGTGACGAGGATGGGCAACGGGAGGGTAAGCTCATGCCCGTTGCCCCCGAATGCGGGACGCTCGTTCCGGCGATGCAGCCATTCGCGGTCTGCATCGCGTACCTTCATCCGCTACCAGACGACAGTCGCCTGAGCACGGTGTATCGTGCGCTGCGGCCGGAAAAGGCCGTAGGCCCGGTCGCAGGCGATCGGGTGCAAGAAAAGCTGCTGCGGAGGAAAACGGATGAGCTCAGGCGAGGGGGCCGCCACGTTCGATTATGTCATTGTCGGCGCAGGCTCGGCCGGCTGCGTTCTGGCCAATCGGTTGAGCGCCGACCCGGGTGTCACGGTGGCGCTGCTCGAGGCCGGTGGTCGGGACCGCAATCCTTGGCTCCACATTCCGGCGGGCTATTACCGCACGATCTTCCACCCCGGGCTGACCTGGCAGTTCGGTGCCGGGCCGGAGCCACATCTCGACGGACGGATCGTGCCCTGGCCCCGCGGGCGCGTGCTTGGCGGCACCAGCGCCATCAACGGCTTGCTCTACGTGCGCGGGCAGGCGCAGGATTTTGACACATGGCGTCAGCTCGGCAACGCGGGGTGGTCCTATCGTGAGGTGCTGCCCTACTTCATGAGGGCGGAGGACCAGGAGCGCGGGGCTGACGACTACCATGGCGCAGGAGGGCCACTGGGCGTCTCCGACGTGCACATGAAAAACCCGCTCTGTGAGGCGTATATCGCGGCCTGTGTCGCCGCCGGAATTCCGCATACCACTGACTTCAATGGCGCGCGCCAGGAGGGTGTCGGGTATTACCAGCTCACGACCCGCAATGGGCGCCGGTGCTCGACGGCGGTCGGCTATCTCAACCCCGTGCGCGGGCGCAAGAATCTCGAAGTCATCACCAACGCCGAGGTTGCCCGGATCGCGCTCGAGGGCCGGCGGGCAACCGGCGTGGAGTACCGCAACGGTGGGGGTGAGGTGCGGACCGTGCACGCCCGGCGAGAGGTCCTGCTCGCCGCAGGCGCGATCGGGAGTCCGCAGATCCTGCAACTGTCCGGCATCGGGCCGGGGACGGTGCTGAAGGCAGCCGGCGTTGATGTCGTCCACGAGCTGCCCGGCGTTGGCGAGAACCTGCAGGACCACTTTCAGGCACGCTTCGTCTTCGACTGCGCGCTGCCGGGAAGCCTCAACGATGTCTGGCACAGCCGGATGAAGCAGCTCCGGGCCGGTCTGGAATACGCCTTCTCCCGCACCGGCGTCCTCACGATCGGCGCCGGTGTGGTCGGTGTCTTCGCGCGCTCCCGCCCTGAGCTGGAGGAGCCCGATCTCCAGGTGCACTTCATACCGTTCTCCGCCGAGCGACCGGGGCAAGGGCTGCACCCGTTCTCCGGCGTCACGACCTCGATCTGCCAGTTGCGGCCGGAGAGCCGCGGCATGCTGAGCATTAAGTCGCCGGATCCGTCCGCTCCGCCCAGTATCATCGCCAACTATCTCGCTTCTGACATCGATCGCGACGTGTTGCTCTCCGGAATGCGCTTGCTGCGGAAGGTTGCGGCGCAGCCGGAGTTTGCCCGTTACGTGAAACGCGAGTACGTGCCGGGGCCGAGCGTCGAGACCGATGACGATCTGCTGGCTTACGCGCGTGCCAAGGGAACGACGATCTTCCATCCATGCGGGACCTGCAAAATGGGCCGCGATCAGATGGCGGTCGTCGACGAGCGACTGCGTGTTCACGGGATAACCGGACTGCGGGTGGTCGATGCCTCGATCATGCCGACCATGACCTCGGGGAATACCAATGCACCAACGATCATGATCGGCGAGAAGGCGTCGGACATGATCCGGGAGGATGCGCGCCAGGGCGCGCAAGCGGCTTGAGGAGCGGCCCATGCCGGATATCGACTACGAAAGCGAATACAACAATCGCCGTCGCGTGCCGGAGAATCCGGAGATCATGGCGCGCTGGGCCAACGCCTCGGCGCGGGTGAGGTCGAGCCTCGCGAGCGAGCTGGATCTGTCCTACGGACCCGGGCATCGCAACCGCTATGACCTGTTCAAGCCGGCAAGTATCACCGCCGAGACCCCAGTCATCGCGTATATCCATGGCGGCTACTGGCAGCGGGGCGACCGGGCGGACTACAGCTTCGTGGCCGAGGCGCTGGTGGCGAAGGGCGCGATGGTGGTCCTTCCTTCCTACACGCTTTGTCCCGAGGCGTCGGTCGCCAACATCATCGACGAGATGAGGCAATTCCTGGTCGCACTCTGGCAAGG
>JAEZHL010000077.1 GCA_023416575.1 Pseudomonadota bacterium | reverse complement strand
GCCTTCAGCACATCAGTTATCGCAGCCATCATCGCCGCTTGGCGCCGAAAGCGCGCTTGGCTCGCGCTCGGTGCGCCCCTCATGCCGATCTACTGGTTCCTGATATCGATCGCAGCCTACCGCGCCGTATGGCAGCTCGCGACCGCGCCACACCACCTTTGGGAGAAGACGGTGCACCGCGCGCGCACCCAGCGCCCGCGAGGGTGACCCGGGGCCCAGGGAGCGCTAGTCTTGCAGGGTCTGATGCCAGCCCCGCAACGGGCGCAGGATTCCGATGACTCGCAACCGGGATATCGCAATGGGCGGATATGTTCTTGCCATTGATCAGGGCACGACGTCGACCCGCGCCATCATCTTCGACAAGGACTATCGCGTACGCGGCCTCGGACAGCAGGAGTTTCCGCAGCACTTCCCCCGCCCCGGGTGGGTGGAGCACGACCCGCAGGACCTGTGGCGCACCACCGTGGAGACGGTGCGGACCGCATTGGAAATGGCGGGCCTCGAAGCCTCCGACATTGCAGGCGCCGGTATCGCCAACCAGCGCGAGACGACGCTGCTATGGGACCGCGCGACCGGGCGGCCGGTCGGGCCGGCCATCGTGTGGCAGGATCGGCGAACATCCAATGTCTGCGCCGAACTCAAAGCCGCCGGGCTAGAGCCCGACACCGCGGCGCGGACGGGCCTGCTGCTCGACCCCTACTTTTCAGGCACGAAGCTTGCCTGGCTGCTCGACAACATCGAGGGCGCCCGGCAACACGCCGAGGACGGACGTCTCGCATTCGGCACCGTCGACACTTGGCTCCTCTGGAACCTGACTGGCGGCAAGGTGCACGCCACAGACGCGACCAATGCCTCGCGGACGCTGCTGTTCAACATCGCCCGCGGCGAATGGGATGCCGAGCTGCTGCGCATCTTTCGCATCCCCACCGCCGTCCTGCCCGACGTCCGGGATTCTGCCGCGGAGTTCGGCACCATCGACCCGGCTCTGTTCGGCGCGCCGATCCCGATCCGTGGCATTGCCGGCGATCAGCAAGCGGCGACCGTTGGCCAGGCCTGCTTCACGCCCGGCATGATGAAATCGACCTACGGCACCGGCTGCTTCGCCGTGCTCAACACCGGCAGCGAGCTGGTGCCGTCCCGCAACCGCCTGCTCACGACCATCGCCTACCGGCTCGATGGCCGCACCACCTATGCGCTCGAAGGCTCGATTTTTGTTGCTGGAGCAACCGTACAGTGGCTCCGGGACGGCCTGCGCTTGCTGGAACGGGCGGACCAGTCGGCTGCGATGGCCGCTGCCGCCGACCCTGAGCAGGCGGTATACCTCGTGCCTGCCTTTACCGGGCTCGGCGCGCCGCATTGGGACGCGGAGGCGCGCGGCGCCATTTTCGGGCTGACGCGCAATACCGGTCCCAACGAGCTCACGCGCGCCGCCCTGGAGGCCGTCTGCTATCAGACCTGCGATCTCGTCGACGCCATGCGCCGAGACTGGTCGGGCAACGCCGGCAGCGTGCTGCGCGTTGACGGTGGCATGGTCGCCAGCGACCTCACGATGCAGTGGCTCGCCGACCTGCTCGACGCACCCGTCGATCGCCCGCACGTGATGGAAACCACCGCGCTTGGCGCCGCGTGGCTGGCGGGCCGGCAAGCCGGCGTTTGGCCTGGCGAGGAAGGTTTCGCCGCGGGCTGGCGGCGGGAGCGCCGCTTCGCACCCGCCATGGACACGGGCACCCGCGCCCGCAAACTTGCCGGCTGGCGAGACGCCGTCAGACGCACGATCACCAGCAACGGTTGAGGCAAGGCCGCCTCTCGCACCAACGCCACGTTCCTGCCACGCTGGTGCCACCATATCCCCGTCCCCAGCCTTCGATAGGGGCTCACTGAACATCTCTTCCGGGGTCGGCCTGCGTCGGATAACGTCTGAGCAAGCCAGCACACGCCAACGCACAAGCGACAGCCATAATGGGTATCCTCGGAGAGGATAGCGTAGACATCGGCCAGCGCGCCGCAATCGGCCTGACGGCGCGGATCGCACCGAAGACGCGCTCCGCGTTGGCATCGTACGACTCGGCGTTGCACCGCGCTTTGGACTGGTGCGCTGGCAGCCGGCTTCGCGCATCCGTTGCCCTCATTCTGCTGTGCTTCGCCCTCTTCACACCGGGCGTCTTCTCCCGTCCTCCTATAGACCGGACGGAAGTCCGCTATGCGCTCTCGACGCGGATGATGCTGGAATCCGGCCAATGGATGGTGCCGCACGACGAGAGTGGCGCCAAGGTCGGCCGGCCGATCGGCATCCTATGGTTGCAGGGCCTAGCGACCACCTATCTCGGCCTCGGCACATTGGACCGCATCTGGACCTATCGGCTGCCGTCCCTGATCGGCGCCACGCTGGCAATTCTCCTCTTGTTCTTCGGCACCCGCGGGATCATCGGCAACCAGGCCGCCTTCTGCGCTTCGGTCTTGATGGCCCATTCCCTGCTTCTTGCCGTCCAGTCGCGTCTGGCATTGCCTCAGGCGAGTGTGCTTGCGGCCGCCATCCTGGCGCAGACCAGCCTTCTGCGGCTCTATCACGGCCACGGATGCCTTGACCCCGCATCGCGCAAGCGCACGGCGCTGGCGTTCTGGTGCGCGCTCGGCGTCGGGGTCGTTCTGAATTCCCTGATCGTACCGATTCTGGCCCTGCTGACGGTTGCCGGCCTCTTCGTTCAGGACCGAAGCCTCAAGCGTCTCGGCGGCGCCAACCATATGCTTGGCCTTTTCCTCGGGCTGGCGATCGCCTCCGTCTGGTTTATCTCGCTCTGGCTATCGATCGCCGACCCGACCCCCGATCCGATTCTTTCGCTGATCGAGTGGTTTTCGCTGCTGGCCGACTCCCAGGCCATGAACCATCGCGCGTTTCCGGGCAGCTTTCTGCTCGTGACCTGGATCGGCATCCTGCCGGGCCTCGTCCTGGCTTCCGCCGCCTGCAGCACCATCTGGCAGGGCCGCCATGTCCCAGCGGGCAGATTTCTGCTGGCGTGGCTCGTGCCCTATCTCGTCACGTTCGAGATCGTCTCGCACAAGCCCCCGCTCTATATGGTGCAATACGTGCTGCCGGTCGTGGCGATCGGAATGGCGCTGGCGGTCACGCAAAATCCGCTCACGGGCGCCCCGCGTGCGATGCCCTTTCCCTGGTTGCTGCGCGCCCTGTGGATCGCTCTGGGGCTCGGCCTCGCGGCCACTCCTTTGGCTCTGCACATCATTGGCGGTGAGCCGGTCAGCTTCGTGCTGGTGATCGGCGCTGTCGCGGTGGCGGCTTTCTTCGCGGCGACGGCGATTTCTTGGTCCCATTGCAGTGCGCTGGCGTCAACGAGCTTCTCGCTTGCCGGCGCAGCTGTCTTCTACTGGCTGTTCACGGCGCTCATTCTGCCGACATCGTCAGGAATATGGCCGAGCACGCGCCTGGCGGAACTGAGGGAAGCGCTGCGAACCTGCTATCCCGAAGCGCCCTTGATCGCCGGCTATCGCGAGCCGAGCGCCGAGTTTCTCATCGGCATCGAAACGGAATTGGACTCTGGGAGCAACGCTCGCGCCCATTTCGAAACGAAGCCGCGGTCGCTGGCGTTCATCGATCGATCAGCGATAAAGCAGTTCCAGACTTCCCTGCATGCGCTCAATCCGGCAGTCGCGCCCGTGCCAGTGGCTTGCGTGTCGGGACGCAATCCCTTCACATCGCCCAGGACGCTTCATTTCACGGTCTACGCCATGCCGCCGCTGCCGACCGATCCCGCCTGCTCCCCACCGCCTCGCTTCCGATGCCCGGAGCCCAGCGCGGGTAAGAACTGACGCGCGGATCAGCTGTCCCTAATGCGGAACAAGAAATCCCGCCGGCGCCGCCAAATCCGGCACGATACCGAGCCCCGCCGCACTGGAAAGCGTCGCGCACCCATCCCGAATGTCATCCAGTGGCCCGCAGAGCAGCGAGCGCAGCGGATTGGGATTGGCATCTATCTCGAGCATTCCATCGCCGCCGATCGCGGCGAGCAGATGTGCGGATGCCAGAAGGCCGATGCCGCCGCCGAGGTAATGCGGACAGTAGCGCACGCCAGCCGCCCGGATCGCTCGCGCAACAGGAATGCAACCGCTGAACCCACCCCATTTCGCGATATCTGGCTGGATCACTCCGAAAACTTCCGCAGCGATTGCGTCGCTGAACTGCTCCTGGCCGGCGATGTTTTCACCGCCCGCCAGCTGAATCCGGGTCGCGCGCCGCAACGCGTGCCATTCGCTCCAGGGCCGATCGGCGCGGAGTGGCTCCTCGAGCCAATCGAGCCGGAACGCTTCTAGTTGCGGCGCCATGCTGAGCGCGGTTTCGGCATCCCATCCCTGATTGGCATCGACCATCAAGCGGACGGAGTCACCCAGCGTGCCGCGCAGTGCGGCCAGATTGGCGATGTCGCGGTCAGCTCCGAATCCGATCTTCAGCTTGAATGCCGTGAAGCCTTCGGCTTGCCGTCGCTTCGCGAGCTTTTCGGGGGACCTCGGATTGAGACCGCTGGCGTAATCGGAAATGCGAGCCTCCGCGTCCGCGTTCACAAAACGATAGAGCGGAAGATTGCGCCGACGCGCCGCCAAATCCCACAGCGCGATATCAATACCCGCGATTGCTTGCGCGAACGGCCCCGCCTCCGCGCTCTGCAGCGCCAGGACTGCCGTCTTGGCGGTCAGCCGGTCGAACGCCTCGGTCGGATTTTGAATTTGCTGTCCAATGAGGAGCGGCGCCAGCACGCTATCTATCAACCGAGCACGATGCTCGGCGCCGACGGCCGGGAAGTTGCACCACACCTCGCCCCAGCCGCAAAAACCATCGTCGTCCTCCAACTCCACCAGGACCATGGGCCGGTCGCGCATGATGCCGAAGGAGGTCTCTACGGGTACATCGAGCGGGCAGCGATAGACGCGCGCGGTCACACGGCGGATCACGAATGGCTCATTCACGGTTTCAAATCCATTTCCAGGCGGATGTAATCGCCGCGATAGCTCACTTCTGCGAGATAGATGACCGTATCGCTCGGGTCGCACAGGACGCGCCTGACCTCAGCCATTGGTGCGTTCACCGGAATACCGAGCAGCCGCGATATTTCAACGTCCGCCGATGAGATCGTCAGCGTCTGCCGGGCGGATGCGATCTCGAGGCCGGGCAGCGAGGTCAGGACCGGCAACGCCAGCTCGCAGCGAAAGCGCTTCTGCGCCTTCCGGAACACGCGGTAATCGATGTAAATAGAAATGACGCAATAAGGCTCGCCATTTCTCGAGTGCACCCGCCGGATATGAAAATATTTCGGCGCTGCAATACCATCCTTTGCCGTCAGTATTGGGCTCGCGACCGATTCCGCCAGAGTCGCATGCTCAGGCTGATCGCCATCGTACATCTTGACGAGATCACGCAACGTCGTCTCGACGCGCAACTGGCGACGGCCGCCCGCCGCCTTGTCGGTGACGAACGTGCCACGTCCGCGCTGCGGCAGCAGCAGGCCCTCATCGGCCAGCAAAGCGATGGCCTGCCGCACGGTGACGCGCGCCACGTCGAATTCCTGCATCAGGAGCTCGATGGACGGCAAGGTCGACCCAGGCGTCCACAAGCCCTTGTAAATATTGTTCCGGAAGACCTCCGCCAGCTGCACATAGCGCGGGATCGGAATCGAGCCGAAGATGGGATGCCCGGCGTGTTTCATTGCTGCTTGCCTCAAACATCCGAAAGATAGTACGTTTAGAACGTTAGGGCTAGAACCAAAGCAGGGGAATGAGGAAACGTGCGCCGAGCGGGACTCATCGCGGCACCCTGGCTCGTCATTCTGGCGAGCTGGTACGCCATTCGCCATAGCGGATTCATAAACCCGGCGCTCGTCCCTTCCCCGCATGAAGTCGGCACACGGCTTGTCGAGCTCGCCCAATCGCGCCTGCCGCTCGATATCCTGATGTCAACCCAGCGCGTGTTCATCGGCGTCCTTTGCGGCATTGCGCTCGCGGTGCCGGTTGGCTTCGTGCTTGGCTGGTATCACAGCATCCGCACCTTCATCGATCCGCTGATCAACTTCTTTCGCGCCCTGCCACCCATCGCTCTCATTCCGCTCGTCATCGTCTATTTCGGTGTCGATGAGCTAGCGAAGATCGTCATCCTCTTCTACGCCTCGTTCTTTGCCGGCGTGATCGTGATGTACGAGGGCATTGCGCAGATCAGCCCGATTTACGTCCGTGTCGCGCGCACGCTCGGCGCCGCGGATGACGAAATCTTCCGCAAGGTCATCATTCCGCTCGCCGTTCCACACATGCTGACGGCGTTGCGGGTCGCACTCGGCGTCGCCTGGGCGACACTCGTCGCCTCCGAGTTGATCGCGGCGCAGCAGGGTCTCGGCGCCTTGATCCAGAATGCCGGATCGTTCTTCCAGCTCGATATCATCTATGTCGGTATCATCTGCATCGGCTTCATTGCCCTGTTCATGGACATGGGCCTTCGGGTGATCTCCCGCCGGTTCGTCAGCTGGCAGGAGCGCATCGCATGAACGAGCGTCAAGTCCGGGTCTCATTCGATCATGTGTCCGTGCGTTTTTCGACGGCACGCGGCACCGTTCAAGTCGTGGATGACGTCACGTACGATATCTACGACCGGGAATTCGTTTCGATCATCGGGCCATCGGGTTGCGGCAAGACGACGATGATGAACATCGTCGCCGGCTTCATGCAGCCCTCCTCCGGAGAAGTCCGGCTCGACGGCAAGCCCGTTGGCGGCCCGGGTCCGGACCGCGGCGTGATTTTCCAGGAGTACGGCGTCTTTCCATGGCTGACCGTCGAGCAGAACATCGCATTCGGCCTCAAGCTGCGAGCGAATAAAATCGGCGACCTCGAGCGCAAGGAAATCTGCCAGCGCTACATGCGGCTGATGGGATTATCGGATTTTGCCGACGCGTGGCCACGGACGCTGTCCGGCGGCATGCGTCAGCGTCTGGCATTGGCGCGCGCTTACGCCGTCAAGCCGCAATTCCTGTTGATGGATGAGCCATTCGGCGCCCTCGACGCGCAGACGCGAACGGCCATGCAGGATCTCCTCCTCGACGTGCTCGCGACAGAGGAGAAAACCGTGATGCTGATCACGCACTCGGTCGAGGAAGCCGTCTACCTCTCAAATCGGATCGTCGTGATGACGGCCCGTCCGACACGTATCCGCGAAATCGTCGAGGTGCCATTCTCATATCCCCGAACAGCCGAACTGCACGAATCCAAGGAGTTTGGAGAGCTTCGTGCGCACGTGCGGGCCCTGGTCATGCAGGAATATGCAGAACAGGCCAAGCAACGGCCTTCCGGGCCGAGCTGAAATGATCAAACAAGGAGGAAACGGCCAAATGCATCGCAGAACATTCTTGAAAGCGGCAGGCGCTTCCGCTGCCGTCGCAACCCTTGGAATGCCAGCCATCGCGCAGGGCAAAACGAAGGTCAGAATTGGCTATCTGCACACGCTCGCGGTCGATGGCCAGATGTGGCTCGCCGATCATCTCGGCGCCTTCGACAAGAACGGCATAGAGCCCGAGTTCAAGCTGTTCCAGACCGGCCTCGAAATTTTCCAGGCCCTGATCGGTGGCAGCCTCGACGTCCTCTCCACCGGCGCGGTGATCTCGAACTTCCCGGCCCGCGGCCAAGGCAAAATGTTTCTCGCCAATGCCGTCGAATTCGCCACGGCCCAGCTTTGGGTACGCGAGGACCAGGGCATCAAGAGCATCGCTGATCTCAAGGGCAAGCGCATCGCCACGACCGCCGGCACGACGGCGCATGTCTTCCTTGACACCGCCCTCAAGGGCAATGGCCTGTCACCGGGCGACGTCCAATTGCTCAACCAGCGTATGCCGGATGCGGTAACGTCCTTCATTTCCGGCGCAGTCCCGGCCGTTGCGCTCTGGGTTCCCTTCAACATCACCGTTCGGGACAAGGTCCCAACCGCGAAGAAGCTCGTCGACGCGTCGGCCTTCTACCCGAAAGCCGCGATCATGTCGGGCTGGGCGACATCCGCGAATTATCACGCCCAGAACCGCGAGACGCTGGTGCGCATCGTGAAAGCGTGGTCGGAAGGTAATGACTATCTGACGGGCAAGACGGACGAAGCGCTCGAGGTCCTGCAGAAGAAGCAGTATCCGCAAGTTCCCCTCGCCGACTTCAAGGAGCAGTATGCGGCCCAAAAGGCGTTCCCTGGCGCCGAATGGCGGAAGCTCTACGCCGACGGCACCGTGACCAACTGGTTGCAGCAGGTGACGGACTTCTTCGCCTCCACCGGCAACATTCCAAACCCGATTCCGGCATCGCAATATTTCGATCCATCCATCTACATGGATGCAACGAAGAGCTGAAACGTTGCGGCCCCAAACCTACGACTACATCATTGTCGGCGCCGGTTCGGCGGGCTGCGTGCTCGCCAACCGGCTGTCCTCTGATCCAGCATGCAAAGTGCTGCTCTTGGAAGCTGGCGGCCAGGATCGCAATTTCTGGCTGAAGCTGCCAGTCGGGTATTTCCGCACGATTTATGACGAGCGGTTTTCGCGTCTGTTTCCCACCGAGCCGTGCGAAGGCACCGGGGGCCGCGGCATCGTCTGGCCGCGCGGGCGCATCCTTGGCGGTTCGAGCTCGATCAACGGCCTGATTTTCATTCGCGGTCAATCCGAGGATTTCGATGACTGGTCGAAATCCGGCGCCACAGGATGGAGCTATCAGGAGGTTCTCCCTTATTTTCGCAAGCTGGAGAGTTTCGACGGCCCGTCGAGCCAGTTTCGCGGTGCGCATGGCGAGCTCTCCGTTTCAACGCTGCGCAACGATCACCCGGCATGCAGGGCATGGCTCGCCGCCGCGCAGGAAGCGGGGCTGCCGTATAATCCGGACTTCAACGGCGAGACCACCTACGGCGTCGGTCCCTATCAGCTCAGCATCGGAAAACGTTGGCGCTCCAGCGCCGCGGCCGCCTTCCTGCGGCCTGCGCTTGGCCGCCCCAATCTGACGGTTGTCACCGGCGCCATGGTCGGGCGCGTTCTGTGCGAGGGCTCGCGCGCCACGGGCGTCATCTGGCGCGCGGATGGCAATGACAAACAGGCGCGCGCTGATCGCGAAGTGATCCTGGCCGCTGGCGCCCTGCAATCCCCCCAGCTCCTCCAGCTTTCGGGCATCGGGCCCGCCGATCACCTGCGGCGGCTCGGCATCGACATCGTCGCCGACCTGCCCGGTGTCGGTGAAAATTTGCAGGACCATTATCAGGCGCGCACGATCGTGCGGCTCAAAGAGCGCAACTCCTTGAACGACGACGTGCGCCATCCGCTGAGACTGGCGCGGATGGGCTGGGATTGGCTCGCGCATGGGCGCGGACCTCTGACAATCGGCGCCGGCCAAGTGGGCGGTGCAGCCTGCACGGAGCATGCGCGGGGCGGCCGGCCCGACATCCAGTTCAATGTCATGCCGCTGTCGGTCGACAAGCCGGGCGACCCGCTGCACCGCTACTCGGGGTTCACCGCTGCGATGTGGCAATGTCATCCCGAGTCTCGCGGGCGCCTCCGGATCCGAAGCGCCGACCCCAACGCGGCACCGCTGATCGAGCCGCGCTATCTCTCAACCGAGCGCGATCGCCGGGTCACGGTGGCCGGCATCCGGATGCTGCGCGACATCTATAATCAGCCGGCTTTCCGTCCGCTGTGGGACAAGGAAGTGTTGCCGGGCGATGAAAAGCAGGGTGATGCCGCGCTGCTCGAGTTCGCGCGCCAGCACGGCGGCACGGTTTTCCATCAATGCGGGACGTGCCGCATGGGAATGGATGAAGGGTCCGTCGTCGATCCGAGGCTGCGGGTGCACGGCGTCGAAGCGCTACGCGTCATCGACGCCTCCGTGATGCCCTCGGTCACATCCGCTAACACCAACGCCGCCTCCCTGATGATCGGCGAAAAAGGCGCCGCCCTCATCCTCGAACGCTAGACCGCATCTCTACGCGTCTGACAGCGAGGATATGGAGCCCCGCCGAGCCGATCCCGCTGGCAGCACCAATGCTATCCGACGTAGCTGTCCCGCTGGCTCGTAGCTGAGCGCAAACTGATATGGGAGGGGGCAGCGATCCGCGTCGCGCCTGCGCCGATGAGTCGAGGGAGCGGCGACCACCCCACCCCCGGGTCGATTCAATCTAGCCGACGCGGCACCGCCAAGCGCCCAGCCGTCAAATCGGTCGTAGACTCTTGATTTGATTGGAGCGGGCGATGGGAATCGAACCCACGACACTCAGCTTGGGAAGCTGATGTTCTACCACTGAACTACGCCCGCTCGCGAGCTCTTTACATAGCACAGGCGCTGGCCAGAGGAAGCCCCCTTTGAACGCGATCGTGGAACGTCAGGCTCGGCGCGGCAGCATCCCCAGAATGTGAATCGGCCTCGTGCGAGCGCCGTGATAGCGTCGCCGCGGTTCGCCGACAGGCGTTGCGGGAGGTGAGCGCGTGACGATCGAAGCCCAGGTGCCCGTGACCGGCCATCCCGCCGGCAAGTTCCAAAACCCGGACTGGACGGCGCATGGAGAGCCGCGGGCCGTCGTCCCGCTCACGGGCTTGCGGACGCTGTGGATCAACACCGGCACACTCTGCAATATCACCTGCCGCAACTGTTACATCGAATCCAGCCCGCAGAACGACCGCCTCGCCTACATCACGGCGGCGGAGGTCGCTGCCTACCTCGATGAAATCGCTGAGCACCAGCTGCCGACGCGCGAGATCGGCTTCACGGGCGGCGAGCCGTTCCTTAACCCCGAGTTCCTGACGATGCTAAGCGATGCCCTGGCGCGGGGATTCGACGTGCTCGTTCTCACCAACGCCATGCGCCCGATGCAGCGGCCGAAGATCAAGGAAGGGCTGCTCGCCCTGCTGGCAGCGCATGGGGCGCGGTTGAAGATCCGCGTCAGCCTCGATCATCACACGCGGGCCAAGCACGAAAGCGAGCGCGGACCGCGCACCTGGAGCAAGACGCTGGAAGGGCTCGACTGGCTGTCCGCGAGCAAGTTCAACATCGCCATCGCCGGACGGACCACGTGGGGCGAGGAAGAGCCCACCGCCCGCGCGGGCTATGCCGCCCTGATCGCAGAGCGCGGCTGGCCCATCGACGCCAGCGATCACGGCCAGCTGATGCTGCTGCCCGAGATGGAAGGCCACTACGAGGGTCCGGAGATCACGACCGCCTGCTGGGGCATCCTCGAGAAGTCGCCGACGGACGTGATGTGCGCCTCGAGCCGGATGGTCGTGAAACGCAAGGGCGCGCCGACCCCGGTCGTCGTCCCCTGCACACTGCTGCCCTATGAGCCGGCGTTCGAGATGGGCCGGACCCTGGCCGCGGCCGCTAATGCGAACGGCGGCATGTTTACCAACGGCGCCGTGAAGCTCTGCCATCCGCATTGCGCCAAGTTCTGCGTGCTCGGCGGCGGCAGCTGCTCGTAAGCGTGCCACCGCCGAGTTTCTGGGATCACTTCTTGACGAGGGCGTCCCGGATCTCGCGCAGGTAGACCTCGGCCGGCGGCGGCGCGGCCGGCGCTTTCGGGGCCGGCTTGCGGAACCGGTTCACAGCTTTGACCAGCAGGAAGATGGCGAACGCCGTGACGAGGAATGAGATGACGGCATTGAGGAACAGGCCGTACTTGATCTCGACTTCATGGCCGGTCGGTGTCGGCAAGGTGATCGCCAGCGACGAGAAATCGATCCCCGCCAGCAGGTAGCCGATGGGAGGCATGATGACGCCCTCGACCAGGGTCGTCACAACGGGGCCGAACGCGGCACCCATAATGACTGCGATGGCAAGGTCCAAGACGTTGCCCCGCATGGCGAATTCTTTGAATTCCTGAATGATGCTCATCGCTGATCCTCTCGCATGGGCCTCTGGCTTCAACGCGCCTGAAGCCAGTCCGAATCACCCCAGCCGACGCTAGTCCGGCCGCCCGAGGCAGTAAATCGACGAGCGAGCCTCCCGTCCGCGTGCTGCGCTCTTGCACTTGGCCTCGAACTTCGCGCAACATGGGCCACCCTTGCGCTCCGCAGTCGCTTCAATGCAGCCGCGCTGCCGACCACCCTGGAAGCGAGAGCAGGCCCGATGTTTGACAGTTGGGCGATCCTCGCCCTTGGCATTGCCTATATCGGCGTCCTGTTCGCGATCGCCTGGACGGGAGATCGCACGATCCGGTCACGTAAAGGTGGCCAGGGGCGGCCGCTCATCTATGCGCTCTCGCTCGGTGTTTACTGCACGTCCTGGACGTTCTTCGGCAGCGTCGGATTAGCCGCCTCGACCGGCTACAACTTCATTCCGGTCTACATCGGCCCGATCCTGATGTTCGTGTTCGGTTGGCCGCTGATCCTCAGGATCGTGAGGCTGTCGAAAAGCCAGAACATCACCTCCGTCGCCGACTTCCTGGCCGCCCGCTACGGCAAGAGCCAAGCGGTTGCCGCCGTGGTGACCATCGTCGCGGTCGTCGGCACGCTGCCTTACATCGCGCTGCAGCTGAAGGCGGTGGTCATCTCAACCGAGGCGCTGCTGGTCGGCAACAACCAAGTGCCTGCCGACTGGTCCGTGATGGCCGGCTATGGTGAGACCGCGCTCCTCGCCGCATTCGCGCTGGCGGCATTTGCCGTCCTGTTCGGTACCCGCCACATCGACGCGACCGAGCACCAGGACGGGCTGATGCTGGCGGTCGCGGCGGAGTCGCTGGTGAAGCTGGCCGCGTTCCTGGCCGTCGGCATCTTCGTGGTCGTCGCCGCATTCGGCGGCATCGACGGGTTCGCCGAGCGGGCGCGCCAGAGCGCGGAGATCGAGGCAACGTTCGTCCGGCCGTTCCATGGCGGCATCTGGCTCACGGTCTCCTTCCTGAGCTTCGTCTGCATCATCCTGCTGCCCCGGCAGTTCCACGTCACGGTGGTCGAGAACAACTCCGAGCGCGAAATCAAGCGGGCGCGCTGGATGTTTCCCCTCTACCTCGTGCTGATCAACGTCTTCGTGGTGCCGATCGCCGCCGCGGGCCTGCTGGAGTTTCCAGATCGCTCGGTCGACGCCGACCTGTTCGTGCTCTCGCTGCCGATCTCGCATGGCTCCAACCTGATCACGACCGTGGCCTATATCGGCGGCCTGTCCGCCGCCACGGCCATGGTGATCGTGGAATCGATCGCGCTCGCCATCATGGTGTGCAACGGCATCGTCAATCCGCTGCTGCTGCGCCAGAAGCTGCTCGAAGCGACGAGCGAGCAGGACAATCTCACGAGCGTGCTGCTGATCATCCGCCGGTTCGCGATCCTCGCGATCGTCCTCCTCGGCTACCTCGTGTTCCTCGCGCTCGGAGAGGCCCAGGGGCTGGCCGCCATCGGCCTCATCTCGTTTGCCGCGGTGGCCCAGCTCGCGCCCGCCTTCTTCGGCGGCCTCTTCTGGCGCAACGGCACCGCCCGTGGCGCCATCGCCGGCATCCTGGCGGGGTTCAGCGTGTGGGCGTACACGCTGCTCCTGCCCTGGGTGGTGAAGGCGGGCTGGCTCGGAACCGACATCCTGGAGCACGGCCCCCTCGGCATTGCCATGCTGCGGCCCCAGGCCCTGTTCTTCCTCGAGTTCGAGGCCCTGACCCACGGCGTCATCTGGAGCATCTTCGCCAACGTGCTGGCGTTCGTGATGGTGTCCTTGCTGCGCCCTCCTGAGCCCGTCGAACGGTTGCAAGCGCACATCTTCGTGCAGGACGACCTGCCCCGCCTCGCCCCGACGCCGACCTTCCGGCTCTGGCGGACGTCCATCACGATCAGCGATCTGCAGGCGACGGTTGCCCGCTACCTGGGAGCCGAACGTGCCGAGCGCTCGTTTGCCGAGTTCGGCGCCAGCCGCAACGCGACGCTGCTGCCGCATTCGGAAGCCGACATCCAGGTTCTGCGCTTCACCGAGCACCTGCTGACCAGCGCCATCGGCGCCGCATCCTCGCGGCTGGTGCTGTCGCTGCTGCTGCGGCGCAGCAACGTCGGCAGCCAGTCGGCGCTGCGGCTGCTCGACGACGCCTCGGAGGCGCTGCAATACAGCCGCGACCTTCTCCAGTCGGCGCTCGATCAGGTCCGCCACGGGCTCAGCGTCTTCGACAAGGACCTGAAGCTCATCTGCTGGAATCGCCAGTTCCGGGAGCTGCTCGCCCTGCCACCGGAGCTCGGCCAGGTCGGCATGCCGCTCAACCGCATCCTGCGCGCGTGTGCCGAGCGCGGCGATTTCGGCAAGGGGTCCACCGACGAGCTCGTCGCCGACCGCCTGATGCGGATCGGCATTCGCATGGAAACGATCCAGGAGACATTGAGCAGCGGCCGCATCATCGAGATCAGGACCGCCGCCATGCCCCAGGGCGGCATCGTGGCGACCTACTCGGACATCACAGACCGGGTCGCCGCGGCGCGCGCCCTCGCACGCGCCAACGAGACGCTGGAAGGCCGGGTGCGGGAGCGCACAGCTGAGATCCTGCGCGTCAATGCTGAGCTTGCCGTCGCCAAGGCCAAGGCGGACGAGGCAAATCTCGACAAGACGCGCTTCCTCGCGGCGGCCAGCCACGACCTGCTGCAGCCGCTCAATGCCGCCCGCCTCTATACGTCCAGCCTCGTCGAGCGCCCCCTGAGCGACACCGACGCCGCCATCGCCCGCAACATCGATGCCTCGCTCGGCGCGGTCGAGGAAATCCTGAATGCGCTGATCGATATCTCGCGCATGGACGCCGGCCGCCTCGAGCCGGAGATCACCGACGTGTCGCTCGCCGATGTCCTGGCTCACCTGAAGGTCGAGTTCGATCCCATGGCGCGCGAGAAGGGCCTGGACCTCAGGGTCGTGCCGTCCTCGCTGTGGGTGCGGAGCGATCGCCGTTTGCTGCGGCGTGTGCTGCAGAATCTCGTGGCCAACGCCGTCAAATATACCCGCTCCGGCTCCGTCTTGATCGGGGCGCGCCGGCGTGCTGGCTCCGTGCTCCTGCAGGTGACCGACACGGGGCGGGGCATCCCCTCCTCGCAACACGAGCTGGTTTTCAAGGAGTTCCAGCGGCTCGAGCATCAGGCGTCCGAGATCCGGGGACTCGGGCTCGGCCTTTCCATCGTCGAGCGCATCTGCCGCGTGCTCGATGTGCCCATTACACTCCATTCACGCGTTGGCCATGGCTCCACCTTCTCGGTGCTGCTGCCGTGCGCGAAGGCCCCCCGCGTGGCGATTCCGCTGCCGCCGCGCGCACCGGTCCAGGGGCCGATCGCGGGTTGCATCGCCCTGTGCATCGACAACGAGCCGGCCGTGCTCGAAGGCATGGAGACGCTGCTCGCCGGCTGGGGCTGTCAGGTGCTGTCGGCGGACAGCACCGCCGGTGCCCTCGCAGCGGTCGAAGACGCGAAGTGCATCCCCGACGTCGTGCTCGCGGACTACCACCTGAACAGCGAAACCGGCCTCGATGCGGTCACCCGGCTGCGGGAGGCGCTGCAGACGGAGGTTCCGGCCGTGTTCATCACCGCCGACCACTCGCCGGAGGTCGAACGCGAGCTGCGCGCCCGCGGCTTCGGGTTGCTGCGTAAACCATTGAGAGCCGCCGCCCTGCGCGCCGTAATGACCCAGTACGCGCTGCGCCGCACCGCCGCCGAGTGACCTGTTGCGTTTGGATTGCCGCCTACGGAGGGCCCTCAGGCAGGATTGCGCCAGTCGCCTCCGTCGAGCTTGCTGATAGCGATCACCGCCTGCGTGCGGCTGTCGACGCCCAGCTTCTGCAGAATGGCGGACACGTGCGCCTTGATCGTCGCTTCCGAGACATTGAGCCGATAGGCGATCTGCTTGTTCAGCAGCCCCTCGCCGAGCATCATCAGAACGCGAACCTGCTGCGGCGTCAGGGTGGACAGGCGCGCAATCAGCTCGCTCGTCTCCTTGGCCTGACCGGACAGCTCGATATCCGGCGGCACCCAGATCTCGCCATCGAGCACGCTGCGCACCGCGGTCCGTATCCGCTCGACGGGCTGCGACTTGGGGACATAGCCCGAGGCACCAAACCCGATCGCACCACGGATCGTGCCGAAATCCTCGCTGGCCGACACGATGACCACCGGATCTCGGGATACTGGGCGCGCAGGTACAAAAGCCCGGAGAGCCCCTGGACGCCTGGCATGGAAAGATCCAGCAGAATGAGGTCGATCGCACTATCGGCGGAGAGCTTCGCCGTCAGCTCGTCGAGCGAGCCAGCCTCGATGATCTCGGCCGAGCTCAGGGCCGACGCAAGCGCCTGATTGAGCGCTTTACGGAACAAAGGGTGATCGTCGACGATCAGTATCCGGGTAGAAGCCATTACTCCTCCCTCCCCGGGCAAGTACAGCTGGCTGCACACGGACGA
>JAEZHL010000054.1 GCA_023416575.1 Pseudomonadota bacterium | reverse complement strand
ACATCGCGCGCGGATCGTGCGTCGACGAGGCGGCGCTCATCACGGCGCTGAAGGAGCGCACCATCCTGGCGGCGGGGCTCGACGTGTTCGTGAACGAGCCGAACGTCAATCCCGAGTTCCTGGCGCTCGATAACGTCGTGCTGCTGCCGCACGTCGGCTCGGCCTCCGTCTACACCCGCGACAAGATGGGCCAGCTCGTGGTCGACAACCTGAAGGCCTACGCCGCGCGGACCGCACCGCTGACGCCGGTTTCGGAGACGCCGTTCAAAGGCTGGTGATCGCGAAGCGGGAGCCGGGGCGGGGAAATTCTGCCGAACCGCTTGCCCCGGCCACCGCTGGCATCTACTACTCTGCGCGCACTCGACAGCGGCACGTCGCGGCGCGATTTTCATTGCGAGGCAATCATGGGCTTCTTCTCCGACAGCCTGAACCGAATCCAGCCATCGGCGACCATCGCGGTCTCGACGAAGGCACGCGAGCTCAAAGCCCAGGGCCGGGACATCATCCCGCTTTCCGCGGGCGAGCCCGATTTCGACACCCCCATCAACATCAAAGAGGCTGCCATTCGCGCCATGCGCGAGGGCAAGACCAAGTACACCGACGTTGACGGGATCCCTGAGCTCAAGGCCGCGATCGTCGCGAAGTTCAAGCGCGAGAACGGGCTCGAGTACAAGGCATCGCAGGTCTCGGTCGGCACTGGCGGCAAGCAAGTGCTGTACAACGCCCTGCTCGCCACCCTCAATCCGGGTGACGAGGTCGTCATGCCGGCGCCCTGCTGGGTGTCCTATGCCGACATCGTTCTGCTCGGCGGCGGCAAGCCGGTGTTCGCGCCTTGCCGGATCGAGGATGGCTACAAACTGCGGCCCGAGACGCTCGAAGCGGCGATCACGCCGAAGACGAAGTGGTTCATCTTCAACGCTCCCAGCAATCCGACTGGCGCCGCCTACACCAAAGAAGAGGTGAAGGCGCTGACGGATGTGCTGATGCGGCATCCGCACGTCTGGTTGCTCACCGACGATATGTATGAGCACCTGATCTACGACGGCCTCAAGTTCTGGACGCCGGTTCAGGTTGAGCCCGGGCTGTACGATCGCACGCTGACCATGAACGGCCTCTCGAAGGCCTACTGCATGACCGGCTGGCGGCTCGGCTATGGCGCGGGTCCGGAGCCGCTCATCAAGGCGATGTGCAAGTTGCAGTCGCAATCGACGTCGAACCCCTCGTCGATCACGCAGTGGGCGGCTGTCGAGGCGCTGAACGGTCCGCAGGATTTCATCGAGCAGCACAACAAGATCTTCGTGCAGCGGCGCGACCTCGTGGTGTCGATGCTCAATCAGGCGCGCGGCATCAAGTGCCCGAAGCCGGAGGGCGCGTTCTACGTCTATCCGTCGTGCGAGGAGTTGATCGGCAAGACGACCGCCAAGGGCGTCAAGATCAACAACGACGAAGACTTCGTCACCGCCCTGCTCGATGAGGAAGGCGTCGCCTGCGTCCACGGTGCCGCGTTCGCGATGTCGCCGTTCTTCCGCATCTCCTACGCGACCTCGACGGACGCGCTGGAGGAAGCCTGCAAACGCATCCAGCGGTTCTGCGGCAACCTGCGGTGAGATCAGTACGTGGCGGGAGGTATGGGCCTTCCGCCACACCAGCCGACAAAATGCTGCCGCCGACCTTCAGCACATTGGTCGGCGGCGCGCGGAAGGCTAGAGTTCGTTCGCCGGGGCCGGATTTGGCCTGTTACGGCTCGTGATTGGTTGCGATCACGAGTCAAACTTTGGGCAGGTGAGAATGAGCAGAGCGTTCGTGCTGAGCATCCTCGTGACGACAGCCATGGCTGTGGCCGGCTGTGGCGTGCGCGGCTCGCTCGAAGCCCCGCCGAGCCCCAAGGCAGACACGACGGCGCAAGCCAGCTCGGGCCAAGGCAAACCCGCCGGCGCCGCGCCGAAACCGCATCGCGGGTTCGTTCTCGACGGGCTGCTTCAGTAACGGGTCTCGTCGCGCACGGGAGTATCCGAGCGCCCCAAGCTACTCCCTGCTGTTTGACCGTTGGCCATTGCCCGACTGGTCGCGCTCCTGCGCGCTTTTCGCGAAAGCAACGAGCGGGACTGGTTGCGTAATCCGCGCTCCCGCCCCTCGCCCGCTCAACCGGACCGATCCCCTGCCCGCAGCTCTTCCCCGCCATTGCCATTCGCCTCGGCGGGTCGGACGCTGCAGAGCAGCAGCGTGCCGATGATGGCGGACACGATCGACGCGGCGAAGACAGCGATTTTTGCAGCGGCGAAATCGACGCTCTGCGGGAAGGCCTGGCCGGCAATGAACAGCGACATGGTGAAACCGATGCCCGCGAGCGCGCCGGCGCCCGCCATCTGACGCCACGAATAGTCATCCGGCTTCACGGCGATCCGCAGCCAGGTCGCAATCGCAGCCAACGATACCACCCCGAGCGGCTTGCCGATCACCAGTCCGGCCATGATCGCCAGGAGCAACGGCCCGTGCCCGGTCCATACATCGGCCGTGATCTCGACGCCGGCATTGGCGAGCGCGAACAGGGGCAGAATGGCATAGCTCGACCGGGCGCCTGCATGTCTCAGCAGACGCTCTGCGGGAGACTCGAGGCGGTCATGGATGTCGTCGAGCGCCCGCATGGTCGTGATCGAAGGCCCGTGCCGCAAGACGTCGCTTCCCTGCCGGGCCTCGGCGGTGATGATCGTATCCGCCTGCACCATCAATGCCCTCAGATCGGCCGGCGGCCGCGTCGGGATGAACAGCGCCAAAATCACACCGGCAAGCGTCGCATGCAGGCCGCTGGCGTGCACGCATGCCCAGAGCGCGATCCCGAGCAATGCATAGGGCAGCACGCGGTAGACGTGAGACCGGTTGAGCAGCGCCAGTGCCGCCGTCACCACCACAGCGCCGAGGAGATATTCGAGATGCAGATCCGACGAATAGAAGACGGCCACCACGGCGATCGCGCCGATGTCGTCGACGATCGCCGCTGCCGTGAGAAAGATGCGCAGCGCCACCGGCACGCGCGAGCCCAGCATTGCGATCAGCGCCAGCGCGAAAGCGGTATCGGTCGCCATCGGCACGCCCCACCCATGTTCCCACGGGCCGGGTGGAATGATCGCAAGATAGAGGATGGCAGGCACGGCCATGCCGCCTATGGCCGCCGCGATGGGCAGGGCCGCCGAGCGCGGCCCTGCAAGGTGGCCGACCGTGAACTCGCGTTTGATCTCCAAGCCAACGACGAGAAAGAATATCGTCAGCAGGGCATCGTTGACCCAATGGCGCAGGGACATCTGGAAGCCCAGACCCGCGAACGTGAATCCGAGCTCCTGCTCCCACAACGCGTTGAACTGAGCACTCAGGGGCGAATTGGTGATCGCGACCGCGAGGATGGTCGCCAGCAGCAGCAGGATGCCGGCCGAGGGCCCCCAGCTCACGAAGTCGAGCGCGGCCGAGCGCACGCGATGTCCCAGCCGCCCGAGCATCGCATCTGACAGTGAGCTCTCGTCCCACGGTCCATCGTAGCGGCGGCCATTGATGAAGAACGTCGGCGTGATCATGACGCCGCTGGCGCGGGCACTCTGCTCATCGGCTGCGACGCGCGCCTTGGCCTGCGCGATCGATGCTTCGGCCTGCAGATCGCTGTCATCGCTGAGCTTGATGTCGGCCGCCGTGGCGATGAGGTCGTCCTCGGTCAGCGCTTCGGAGCGCGTCATCAGCTCGACGTGAGCGTCCCAGAACGATTTGGCGTCAGGGGTACGCTCGACGAGAACGGCCGCGCGCTGCGCGAGATCGCTGCCTGGAATGGGCCGGTGGCGAAAAACGTAGCGCAGCCGGTCACCTAACTCCTGCCGGATCTGCACGATTTTCTCGTTCGCGGCCCGGCAATAGGGGCAATCGTAGCTGCCGTATTCGACCAGCGTGATGGGAGCATCGGCGGGCCCGAGCACATGGTCGTAGTCCGGATCGACAGAACGATCGAGCTTGTTGGTCTGCACACGCATCGCGTCCAATCTCACCCCACCTGGTCTTTCGGACTTCCCAGTGTCTTGAAACGAGCGGCCGGCACTCTGCCTCTACATCCGATACTGTCGAGCAGGTCGAAGCGCCTGCCCAGCCCAACTATCGAAGGCCAAGGATTGCGGGTGAAGCGTGTCCTTGACCCAATCGCCTGGACGGGTGAGATCCAGGCGTTTTTTCCTGAGAGCTTTCGTGGAAGCAGCGGGCGCCTCACGCCGCAGGCGCGCCAACGGCCGCAGGGTGCCCGACTGCCTTCAAGGCGAAGGCGTAGTCGACGGCAATCTCGCGCAGCTGCTCGAAGCGTCCAGAAGCACCACCATGCCCGGCCTCCATGTTGACCTTGAGCAGAAGCATTTTCTCGTCCAGCTTCCTGTCCCTGAGCCGCGCCACCCACTTCGCCGGTTCCCAATAGGTCACCCGCGGGTCCGTCAGCCCACCATACGCGAAGATGTGCGGATAGACCTTACCCTCGACGTTGTCATAGGGGCTGTAGGAGCGGATCAGTTCGAAGTCCTCCGCGGATTCGATCGGATTTCCCCACTCCGGCCATTCGGGCGGCGTCAGCGGAAGGTCCTTGTCGAGCATCGTGTTGAGGACATCGACGAACGGCACATCGGCAATGACGGCCAGGAACAGATCCGGCCGCATGTTCACCGCGGCGCCAACGAGCATGCCGCCCGCCGAGCCGCCATTGGCAACGATGCGACCACGGCGCGTATAGCCGGTGGCTGCCAGATACTCGCCCGCGGCGATGAAGTCCGTGAACGTATTGCGCTTGGTCTTGTGCTTACCGAGCTTGTACCAGCGGTAGCCCTTCTCCTTGCCGCCGCGGATATGCGCGATGGCGAAGATGAAGCCGCGATCAACGATCGAGAGCCGCGAGATGGAGAAGTTGGCTGGAATCGAAATTCCGTAACTGCCGTAGCCATAGAGGAAGAGCGGCGCCGAGCCGTCGAGCGGCGTGCCCTTGCGATAGAGAAGGCTGATCGGCACTGTCTCGCCATCTTCGGCGGGTGCGAAAAGGCGCTTCGTCACGTAGTCGTCCGGATTGTGCCCGCTCGGCACCTCTTGCATTTTGCGCAGCACCCGGCTGCGGCTTTCCATGTCGTAGTCGAACACCTGGGCCGGCGTCGTCATGGACGAATAGGTGAAGCGCAGCGTCGTGGTGTCGTATTCGTAGCCGGGCGATATGCCGAGTGAGTAAGCGTCCTCGTCGAATGCGATGGCGTGCTCTGAGCGATCGGCGAAGCGGTGGACGACGACCCGTGGCAACCCGTCCTCGCGCTCCAAGCGAACGAAATGGTTCGCGAACGCCACCGTCTCGATGATCAGCCTGCCCGGCTTATGCGGCACCAGATTCTGCCAGTTCTCCATCCCCGGCGCGGTGAGCGGAGCGGTGCAGATGCGGAAGTCCTCTGCGCCTGCCGAGTTCGTGGTGATGATGAGCTGGTCGTCATGGTGCTCGACGCCGTACTCGTGACCCGTCTGTCGCGGAGAGATGAGCCGCGGCGCCTGGTCTGGATCATCGGCATCGATCAGGTAGCATTCGCTCGTCTGGTGATCGTGCGCGTCGATGACGATGAACTTGTGCGACTGCGTCGTTCCGACGGAGACATAAAATCCGGCGTCGGGCTCGTGATAGATGGTCGGATCCTGCTCGCTTGGCTGGCCAAGGACGTGTCGGCAGACGAACCGTGGACGCTGGCTGTCGTCGAGGCGGATGTAGAAGACCGAGCGATTGTCGTTCGCCCAGGCCATGCTGCCACGCGTGTTCACAACGACATCGGGCAGATCGGTCCCGGTGGCGAGATCGCGGAAGCGGATCGTGTAGAGCTCCGAGCCCTTGTCGTCGACGGCATAGGCGAGCAGATTGTGATCAGGACTGCGCGCGATGCCGCCGAGCTGCCAGTAGGGCTTACCCTCGGCTTCCTTGTTACCGTCGAGCAGAATCTGCTCTTCCCCGCCGCCGCGTGGCCGACGGCAAACGAGCGGATACTGCCCGCCCGTGACGAAGCTCGTGTAGTACTCCCAGGGACCATCGGGAGCCGGCACGGAGCTGTCATCCTCCTTGATGCGCCCCTTCATCTCGAGGAAGAGTTGCTCCTGCAAATCCAGCGTATGCGCAAGCACCGACTCCGTATGGGCATTCTCAGCCTCGAGATGGGCGCGGATGTCGGCCGGCAGCTGCGAGGGATCGCGCATCACCTCCTGCCAATTGTCCGCGCGGATCCAGGCGTAGTCGTCGACCAGCTCTACGCCATGCCAAGTTACGGCGACCGGCACTTTCTTGGCACGCGGTGCAGCGATGGGGGTTTCGCCAGCCGGGTGTGTGGACGTGGCGCGGGCAGCAGATTCCATAATTCGATCTCCGGTTGAATTCCGGTTTGAGGAAGGCAGGTGTGGGGAGCTGGATCCGCCGTCCTGGGGCCAACGCACCGCGGCAGCGCTCGGGAGCTACTTGCTCCCTGCAGTTTCGGGCTCGAACTGCAATGCCAGTCCATTGACGCAATAACGCAAGCCGGTCGGCTCCGGTCCATCTGGGAAAACATGCCCGAGATGGGCCTCGCAACGGGCACAGCGAACCTCGGTGCGGCGCATGAAGAATGTGCGGTCCTCGAAGTCCTGGACCGTTTCCTCGTCGATGGGACGCGTAAAGCTGGGCCAGCCAGTGCCGGAGTCGAACTTATCCTGCGACGAGAACAACGGCGCGCCGCAGCAGACACAGAAGTAGGTGCCGCGCCGCTTCTCACTGTAATAGGGGTGAGTGAAGGCCCGCTCGGTGCCGTGCTGACGGGTCACCTGAAACTGCTCGGGGGTCAGCTGCTGGCGCCACTCGGTCTCGGATTTGGCGACTTCCGGAGCAGCTCTGGCGTGTCGTTTCTCCTGCATCGTGAAGCTCCCTGCTTGCTTGACCCAGCCCTTGCCGAGCGGGCGCAATATGTCTGCTTACGCGTATATATGCATCGAAAAGCGGTGGCGGGAGCGGCCCTGCGATTGCGTGATTCTCTCTTGTGATCCCGGAGCGGCTTACCGGAATCGTCCGGCTCGATTCGTCTTCCGAGGCGCCAGGGAGAAGACACTCGCCTTGTTTTGGCCGGAGTCTCACCACTTGTTACGACGCATCGCAAGTCTCGACCTGCGCAAGTGCAGGCACAATCGACAACTTATATGGTTGTAAATCCCGCGACTCAGCCTCGACGGGAACAATACTCATTATTACTCCAATTCTTGCCGTGCTCCCAAGATCATTCAAGTTGGGTCGTGTTGGATTGGAGCATGCGACAGTATTGACATGGAACAATATTTGTTGTCCATGAAATCGCTTGCCTGTCATTGGCAAGCTGCGGGGGCATCCTAAT
>JAEZHL010000042.1 GCA_023416575.1 Pseudomonadota bacterium | reverse complement strand
GTATCCGGGTCCGACTGGGTGCGCCGGGCGTCGAGAACGGGCGTCAGATCGGCACCGCCGCCGAACCACCACCGCGTCGTCACCACCATGCGTGTGTTCATGTGCACGGCGGGCACGTGCGGGTTCTGCATGTGGGCGATGAGGGAGATGCCGGAGGCCCAGAAGCGCGGGTCCTCGCTGGCGCCGGGGATCTGGCTCCGGAACTCGGGCGCGAACTCGCCGAAGACGGTCGATGTGTGGACGCCGACCTTCTCGAAGACGCGCCCCCGCATCATCGACATGAGGCCACCGCCACCCGGCGCGCCGGTATGGTCCGTGCGGTTCCAGGGGGTCGCGACGAAGCTGCCGGGGGCTTGCGTGCCTAAGGGAGCCTCCGCTGGCAGCTCCTGCTCGAGCCGCTCGAAGGCCGCACAGATCTCATCGCGCAGTTCCGCGAACCACGCGGAGGCGCGGTTGCGCCACTGGTCGAGCAATTCTGGCTGAGGCAGCATGTCGTCCTTCATGGTCATGCTTTTGACGCTGGTTGGGCCTACTAAAGAAGTTGAAACCAAGCAATCGACATGGAACTCGGGTCGCACCCACGCAGATAGGCTCTGCGGGTACGTCGTTTGCGGCGCGGCTTCCAGAAAGACCTGGATGATAAAGTGGCTTGAATCGCGCATTGGCGTCTTCACCGAGGAGATGCCAAAGCAGCCGCCTGACACGCTCGCGGCGTTCTACTGGCATTTCGTGCGGCCGGTCTGGCCGGCATTTGCGATCCTGCTTGCCATCGGACTGGCTGGCTCCCTGATCGAGGTGTCGCTCTATGCCTTCATCGGCAGCATCGTTGACCGGATGAAGGATGCCGCGAGCCCGCAGACGTTCCTCACTGATAACGCCGGCCTCTTGCTGCTCATGGCTCTGGTCGCTCTGGTTCTCAGGCCGCTCGTCTCGACGGGCCATGACCTCATAAAGAACCAGATGATCGCGCCGCAGTTCAGCGCGCGGGTGCGCTGGCAGTCGCATCGTTACGTGCTGCGCCAGAGCCTCGGCTTCTATCAGAACGATTTCGCCGGCCGGGTCGCGTCAAAGGTGCTGCAGACGGGCCATTCGCTGCGGGAATCGGTGATCCAGATCATCGACGCGATGTGGTTCGCCGTCGTGCAGTGGGGCGCGGCCTTGGTCCTGTTCGCGGACGCGGACTGGCTGCTGACCCTGCCGCTGTTGGTCTGGTTCATCGCCTATGGGCTGACGGTCAGGTATTTCGTGCCGCGGATCCAGCGGTTGTCGCTCGAATCGTCCGAGGCACGCTCCAGGCTGACGGGCCGTATCGTCGACAGCTACACCAACATCCTGACGGTAAAGCTGTTCGCCCACACCGAGCGGGAGGACGAGGGTGCCCGGAACGCCCTGGAGAACCTGCTCGAGAAGCATCTGGCGAGCCAACGCAACCTCACCCTGCTCGAGCTCGTGCTCTACACGCTCAACGGCGCCCTGATGGTGTCGGCGACGGGGCTGGCGATCTGGCTGTGGAGCACGGGCGCCGTCACGATCGGTGCGGTCGCGCTCATCAGCACGCTCGTCATTCGCCTGATCGCCATGTCCGGCTGGATCATGATGACGCTCGCCAACATCTTCGAGTCGATCGGCACGGTCGAGGAGGGCATGGAGACGATCAGCCGCCCGGTCGATGTCGTCGACCGGCCGGAGGCCAAACCGCTCGAGGTGAGCAAGGGCGAGATCCGCTTCGAGAACGTCCGCTTCCACTATGGCAAGGAGGGCGGCGTCATCGACGACCTGACGCTGCGCATCGCGCCGGGTGAGAAGGTCGGGCTCATCGGCCGCTCTGGGGCGGGCAAGTCGACCATGGTCAACCTGCTGCTGCGGTTCTACGACCTGGAGTCGGGCCGCATCCTGATTGATGAGCAGGACATCGCGCATGTCACCCAGGACAGCCTCAGGGCGCAGATCGGCTTGGTGACCCAGGATACCTCGCTTCTCCACCGGTCGGTGATGGACAACATCCTCTATGGCCGGCCCGATGCGGGCGAGGCGGCGGCCATTGCGGCGGCGCGGAAGGCGCACGCGCATGACTTCATCGTCAACTTGCGCGACGGCGAGGCGCGGGAAGGCTATGCGTCGCGGGTCGGTGAGCGCGGCGTGAAGCTTTCCGGCGGACAGCGGCAGCGGGTCGCCATCGCCCGCGTGCTGCTCAAGAATGCGCCGATCCTGATCCTGGACGAGGCGACGAGCGCGCTCGACTCGGAGGTCGAGGCGGCCATTCAGGAGCAGCTCTACAACCTGATGCAGGGTAAGACGGTGATTGCCATCGCGCACCGCCTCTCGACCATTGCTGCCATGGACCGGCTGGTCGTCATGGACCAGGGCCAGATCGTGGAGCAGGGCAGCCACCGCGAGCTGCTGACCAAGGGCGGCATCTACGCCGAGCTCTGGGCGCGCCAGTCCGGAGGCTTCCTTGTGAAGGAGGCGGCGGAGTAGTGGGGGAAGGGCAGGGGACCACTCTCCCAGCCCCTCCGATCGCCCTCAGGAGTCGCGACGGAAGAAGGTGTCGACGCGCAGTCCGGGCAGCAGCGGTCCAGGGTTCTCGAACTCGACCGTCACCTCCAGAACCTCCTGCTCGGTGGGACGGCGCGGGCCGCGGGCGCTCATGTGAGGGGAGCCGAGCGCGGGAGCGAGCCGGGTTACCGTGCCCTCGAAATCGCGGTTCGGAAAGGCGGGGCTACGCACGAAGGCGCGCTGGCCGATCTTGATTTTCGAGATGTCCCGCTCGCCGACCTCGGCCTTGACGACGACGACCGTTGGATCCCCGACGATGACGAGAGGCTGCTCGGGGGACGGGGATACCGTCTCGCCGATCTTCCCCATGACGTCGAGCACGGTTCCGTCGATCGGCGCCCGGATGCGGGTGCGGTCGAGCAGAAGCTGCGCCAGGGCGACGTCCGTGCGTGCGGCCGTTACTGCCGCATCGAGCCGGCTCGGCGCCGGGACGCCTGACCGCGACTGAGCGGTGGCAAGCGCCAGCTGCTCGCGCCGAAGGCGCTCCCGCGCATCCGTCAGGCGGCTGCGTGCGTCCGCCACCTGGCGATCATTGCCGCCGTTGCGGCGCTTGGCGAGAAGGGCGCTGTCGAGCTCGTAGCGCGCTCCCGTCACAGCGCGCTCGGCGGCGTAGACGGCATCCTCGGCCCTGCGGACGTCCTCGCGTCCGGAGGTCGCCGGCTGCGCGTCGCGCTCACGCTGGCGGGCGCCTGCTTCGGCCTCGGCTGCGGCCAGCCGGGCGCGGGGCTCGTCGTCCTCGAGCCGGATCAGCATTTCGCCCGTCTCAGCGCGGTCGTTCACGCCGACCACGACCTCCGTGATGCGTCCCATCACGGCGGCGCCGATGCGGATGTCGCCGGACTTCGATTCGACCCGGCCGGGTGCGGAGGCAACCCACGGCACCGGGGCTGGTGTGCTTGCCGCTGGCGGCGACGGATTGCTCTGGCCGACGAAACTGCTCAGCGAGTAACCGCCGAGCCCGGCCAAGCCGATGGCGCCTGCCGCAGCAAGCCCGACCAGCGTCTTAGATGCGGCTCCGCCGCCTGAACCGGCGCCCATTGGCTCCATCTCCCTCGAGTGTATCGGTGTTGTTCTCGCGTTCGGAGCCGCTCTTGGCCCTCTCATCGGCGACGATCCTTCCATCCTCGATGCGGATGATGCGATCGGCATAGGCAAGCGTCCGATGGTCATGGGTGACGGCCAGGACGGCCCGCGACTCATCCTGAGCGACTTCGGCAAGGAGCGCCATCACGCCCTTGCCATTTTCACTGTCGAGCGCGGCGGTCGGCTCGTCGGCCAGGATCACGGATGCAGACCCGGCAAGCGCGCGAGCGATTGCCACGCGCTGCTTCTCGCCGCCGCTCATCTGGCCGGGGTACGCCTGCGCCCGATGGGAAAGGCCGACCTCGGCCAGCGCGCGTTTCGCATAGTCGGCTGCTTCGCTGCCGGAAACCCCGCGCAAATCCAGCGCGAGCAGCAGGTTCTGCGTCGCCGTGAGTGTCGGAAACAGGTTGTAGGATTGAAAGACGAAGCCGATGTGGCGCCGGCGCAGATCGGCCAGCCCTTCGGGGCCGAGGCCCTGCGTCGACTGGCCGGCGATTTCGAGCGTGCCGCTGGTCGGCGTCAGGATGCAGCCGAGGATCGACAGCAATGTCGTCTTGCCGCTTCCGGAAGGGCCCATCAGTAGGGTCAGCTCGCCGGGCCGCAGCTCGAGGTCGATCCCCTTCAGCACGCGCATCTCACCCGCGCCTGTTCCCAGAACTTTGACGATGTCGCGCGCGCTGAGAATGGGCTTGCGGGCGGGTTTTGCCCTGGCGCGGGGCGCGTCGCGGAGGATCGGGCGGATGTCGGCTTCTGCGGCCTCATCGTCCGTGCGTCTCGCCTGCGCCATGTCCTCGGTCGTCAGCAGCATTAGGGTGCCCTCTAGTCCTGGTTAGCGGCAGTCTTTATCGTGATGTTTCTGGCTTTTAGATGTTGTTTGTTAAGATGCCGCAGGCATTTGCTCGCCGAGTGAAGTGAAGCGCCGGTACTCGATCATCGCACTTCTCTCCCGACCGCTTCGTCAGCCCTGAATGACTTCAGGTAAAGGCATCATGCCGCCCGGATGCCGATGGCGCTGTTCCTGCAGTAACACGCGGGCAAAAACCGTGAAGGATGCTGGTCCAGGGATTTCGTGCGGATTGGTAACTGCCGGCTGCGCGCCTCAGATTGGGTTGAGCGGTGCAACGGGCTCTGGTCATGTGCGGTGGGGTGTGTTCCCCGACCTGGATCGGTAACCGTCCGCTCGCAGCAGGTCCCTGCTGCACAGCCCCCTGAGAACCGCTCGCGAGAGCACACAGCCGTCGAGATTCGGCCCAAAGCACCAGCTTTCGACGTTGGCGTCATTTCATTAGGCGGGGAACGCACATACGGAAACCAAACCTCAGTCCGCCCGTTTAGTAGCCGGGCCGGTGGCTTGGAGCAGTCCGACTTCATTTGTCAGTCGCAGTTGGATCGTCGGATGCCGACATTTAAGTCATCAGTGTGCGAGAGATGTTCAAAATGAGCAACCGGGGGAATCGAGGGAAGATGGACATCAATGAATTTCAGCTCGGCGGTCCGAGCAATCCTCAACCCACCACGGGAGGTTGATCGTGGCAGCGAAACCGAAGCGTGTTCAGGCCAGGAAGGGCCGACAGCAGCCTGCGAAGCAAAGCCGCGGCGTATCCGGCCGCAAATCGGCGAAACACGAGCAGATGCATGCGCGCGGCTCACGCCAGACTAACGGCCGGGAGGAGCAGTCTCGCCATGAAAAGATCAATCCCATGATGGCTGGATCTCATTTTGCTGAAGCCGTCGGCATGCCCCCCCAGGTGATGGGCTGGAGCGGCAAGCAACCAGGCGGGCAATTCGAAAACATGCTGAGCCAGCTCTGGAATCTCGGCGGCAATGGCAGCTCGAGCCGCTACATGCGCGCCATGGCACAGGCCAACGTGGAAATGATGGAGTTGCTCGGCCGGCGCGGGAGAGCTTACCTCAATTTGCCGGCAAATCTCGCCCAGTGCCGCACGCCCCAGCAGATGTGGGGTGAGCAGGCCCGGTTCATCCAGGACATGATCAAGGATTGCCAGGTTGCGAATGACCGGATGGTGAACTGCTGGATGGAGGCTGCCACGGTTATGACGGGCGGCGAGTCCCAGCGGAACGCGACGAGCTGAGCTCAGCGCGATCGCAGCTTGAAGGCCGCGACCAGTCGGCATCGCGGTGGTGTGAGATCCGCGGCGTGCAGGGCAGGTCGAGGACAGAAACTCTGGGGCATTGCCCGCTGCGGCCGGCTGGCTCGCTCAGGAGGTGATGTTCTAGACATCAGTTCTGAGGTGTGCTACACGCATCTTAAGCATCCACACCTCAATTCTGAAATGATCACTGCGGCACAGATGCGGGCAGCTCGGGCCCTTCTTGGCATAGATCAGCAGACGCTTGCTGACTTGGCCGACGTGTCGCTGCCCACGATCCAGCGCATGGAGGCGAGCCAAGGCAACGTGCGCGGTGTCGTCGAGACGCTGACGAAGGTCGTTCAGGCGTTCGATGATGCCGGCATCGAGCTGATCGGCGAAAATGCGCCCAGTCATGGAGTTGGACGGGGCGTCCGCTTCAAGGTCGCAGCGGCGGCCAAGGCTGTACAATCTCCCCCTGCGACAACCCGACGGAACCGCCGTTGATATCCTTCCCACCTCACCCACCGCGACGGTGACCGCCGCCCGAAGTTTGACGACGATCCCGCCGCTCCTTTCTCCAAGGAGACGGACACCATGGACTCGGCTGCAACAAGCACACAGCGGCGCTCGGGCCCGAGCTTCGAACAGCTGTTCATCCCGAAACTCGTAACCGTCCTGCGGGAAGGCTACCGATGGAGCCATTTCCGCGCCGATGCCGTTGCCGGGCTGACGGTCGCGATCGTCGCGTTGCCATTGTCCATGGCCATCGCCATCGGCTCCGGGCTTTCGCCTGACAAAGGTCTCTACACCGCCATCATCGGCGGGTTCCTGATCTCGGCCCTGGGTGGCAGCCGCTTCCAGATCGGTGGCCCGGCGGGCGCCTTCATCGTGCTCATCGCAGCCATCGTCGAGCGCCACGGCTACGACGGTCTCGTCCTCGCTACGCTGATGGCGGGGGCGATGATGATGGGTATCGGCTTCCTCCGGCTCGGGACCTACATCAAGTACATCCCCTTTCCCGTCACCATCGGGTTCACGGCAGGCATCGCCGTCATCATCTTCGCAAGCCAGGTGAAGGAGCTGCTCGGGCTCGAGCTTGCCAAAGAGCCGGCTGCGCTGATCCCCAAGATCGGCGCCATTTCGACAAGTCTCGATACGATCCAGCCGGCGGCTGTGGTTCTGTCGCTGCTTGCAATCGCCATCATCCTCGGGCTGAAGCGCCTCCGGCCCAAATGGCCGGGGTTCCTGATCGCGATCGGCGTCACCTCTCTGCTGGCGTTCGCGCTGCAGCTGGACGTCGCGACTATCGGCACGCGCTTCGGTGGAATACCGAGCACGCTGCCCACGCCGTCACTGCCGGCGTTCGATCTCGCCAAGATGGCCGCCGTTCTTCCGGATGCGATCGCCATCGCTCTGCTCGGGGCGATCGAGTCCCTTCTGTCGGCGGTCGTTGCGGACGGCATGACCGGGCGCCGGCACAGGTCAAACTGCGAGTTGGTGGCCCAGGGCGCTGCCAACGTCGCCGCGGTGACGTTCGGGGGCATGTGCGTGACGGGGACTATCGCACGTACGGCGACGAATGTGCGCTCCGGCGCGCACGGGCCGGTCTCGGGCATGCTGCACGCGCTCTATATTCTGCTGTTCACGCTCATTGCAGCGCCACTGGCATTCTATATTCCGCTCGCGAGCCTCGGCGCGGTTCTGGCGGTGGTCTCTTGGAACATGGCCGAAAAGGCAGAGTTCTGGGGGCTCCTGCGGGCATCCTGGGGTGACGCCCTCGTTCTGCTCGCAACCTTCCTGCTGACGATCTTCTGGGATTTGACCGTCGCGATCGGCGTCGGCGTGACACTCGGCGCATTCCTGTTCCTGCACCGCATGGCGGAGGCCGTCGAGGTGGAGACCGGCCAGCGCATCCTGGCCAAGGACGAGGCCGACACCACCGGTGCGATGCGCGCGCCCTACGATGCTCACGGCTCGGATGGCGAGGTCCTGGTTTATCGTATCTCCGGAGCCTTCTTCTTCGGAGCGGCATCCACCGTGGGCAGCGTGCTCGACCGCATCGGCGAGCATCCGAAAGTCTTC
>JAEZHL010000443.1 GCA_023416575.1 Pseudomonadota bacterium | reverse complement strand
ACCGCCAGATCGGCCGTGGTCCCCGCGCTGATCCGGATGCACCGGTCGAGCGGCGCAACACCGGGCATCCGCACGAACACGTCGCGCGCGATCAGGCCCTCGAGCACGCGCTTCGAGAACGCTCCGTCTCCGCCGCAGTCGACCGTGACGAAGTTTGTCGCCGACGGCAGCGGCTCCAGCCCGTTGGCCCGGCAGATCTCGGCGATACGATTGCGCGCGCCTGCGATCTCGCTCACCACGCGGGCGAGATACGGCTGGTCGCTCACCGCCGCCAGCGCCGCGGCCTGAGCCATGCGATTGACGCCGAAGTGATTGCGGATCTTGTCGAAGGAGCGGATCAGCCCCGCCTCGCCGATGGCGTAGCCCACCCGCAGACCCGCGAGCCCATAGGCCTTGGAGAAGGTGCGCAGGCGCAGCACCCGCCCATTCGTGACGTCGATCGGCGGAATGGCACTGTCGGGCGCCGTATCGGAGTAGGCTTCATCGAGCAGCAGCACCGCCCCCGGAGGCAGGCGATCGATCAGCTGTTGCACGTCCGATGCGTCCCACCAGGACCCCATCGGGTTGTCCGGGTTCGCGAAATAGACGAGCCGCGCATCCTCGCGACGGGCGGCATCGAGCAGCGCCTCCGGGTCCTCGCGATCTCCCACGTAGGGCACGCGGATGAGATTGCCGCCGAAACCGGCGACGTGGAAGTTGAAGGTCGGGTAGGCACCGAGCGAGGTGACGACCGTATGCCCCGGCTCGATCAGGAGGCGAACGGCGTAGCCGAGCAGCGCATCGATGCCCTCGCCGACGACGATGTTCTCGGAGCCGACACCATGATGGCGCGCCAGCGCAGCCTTGAGATCGTGATTTTCCGGGTCGGCATACATCCAGCTCTCCGCCGCGGCTTTCTGCATGGCGGCGACAGCCTGTGGCGATGGCCCGAACACGCTCTCGTTGGCGCCGATGCGTGCCCGGAACGAGCGACCCCGCGCCCGCTCCTGAGCCTCCGGACCGACGAACGGCACCGTCGCCGGCAGGCCCTCGACGAGAGTGGTGTAGCGCGGACCCGGCGGTTGCTGTTGCACGGGAGTTCTCCTTCTCGTTTCCTGGTAGTCTGATCGGCTGCGGTGGGCACCGTTGCCGTCGGTTGGTGTGAACAACGTTCAAGGTGGGCGGCTTCCCGGCGCCTGGGCAGCACGGGAAAGCCGGGGATCAGATGAGGCCCAGCTCAGCCAGCTCCTTGCGCATGTCGGCCGGAAGCTCTGCCAGCGCGCGCGAGGCGCGGGCGTCGAGATCCGGTGGCGCATCGGCCGGCTCGAGATACCTCCAGCCCTGGAACGCCCGGCGCGGCACCGGCTGCGTCGGGATCAGCGGCTGATCGAGATAGACGAGGCAGCACGGCGTTCCATCCGGCTTCTGCCCCTCGCCGAAACCCGTGATCCGCTGGCGGACCTGCACGACACCCTTGATCACCCAGTAGAGCGAGCCGCCGTCGAGCAGCTCCGCCTGACGCCGGGGGACCATGCGCGTGCCGTGGAACAGCCGCGGCGTCTCGCCGGCGGCCCGCTGCGCGGCGAGCCGGCCCTTCTGCCACTCAGCCAGGTCCTCGATGCTCTCGGCACCGACGCACAGCTTGATCATGTGCAGTGTCATGGCGCGGATTACCTCGTACTGTGCGCCGCGCGATGGCGGCACGGGCTCTCAGGTGCAGCAGCAGCTTGCCCAAGGCAAGTGCCAAGTTGCCCGATGCCGGACATCCCGTTGGGCATAAGCTCGTGCTTGCCCCAGGATATTCAAATCTGCGAATGTGCGGCCGGATTGCACGCGGGCCGGGTAAGGGAGAGCAGGCAGCAATGATGGCGCTTCGCGAGTTCGTGGCTGGCAACGGCCCGATGGCCTTGACGCTCGGCGGTTTTGCGATCGGCTTCCTGTTCGGAGCCTTGGTCTTCAAGACCAATTTCTGCACCATGGGGTCGATTTCCGATATCGTTTCGTTCGGAGACTATCGCCGGTTCCGCGCCTGGATGCTGGCGGCCGCCGTCGCGATCATTGGCGCTCAGCTCCTCGAGCTCGCTGGCGTCGTCGAGCTTTCCCGGTCGATGTACCTGGCACCCAACGTCAACTGGGCCGGCAATGTGCTCGGCGGGCTGATGTTCGGCTACGGCATGGTGTTCGCGGGCGGCTGCGCCAGCCGCAATCTCGCGCGCGTCGGTGCTGGCGACCTGCGCGCGCTGATGGCGCTCATCGTGCTCGGGATATTCGCCTACATTGCCATCGGCGGCCTGCTCGGTCCCGTCCGCGCCTGGCTCGAGCAATCGACGGCCGTCAGCCTCGCCGGAGTGAACGCGCCGAGCCAGGGTCTCGGCGACCTCATGAGTGCAGGCCTGGGGCTCGATCGCGCGGCCGCTCAGCTCATCGTCAGCGCGGCACTCGTCATTGCGGCTCTGGTCTACTGCTTCAAGGATGGCGACTTCCGCGGATCGGCCGTGCACGTTGCTTCCGGTGTTGGGGTCGGCTTGTGCGTCGTCGCGGGATGGGCGCTCACGGGGCTTGCATTCGACGAGCTCGCGGATCGGCCCGTCGCGCCGATCTCCCTCACCTTCGTGCGCCCGGCCGGCGACACGCTCGAATGGTTGCAACGCACCACCGCACTCGGCCTGCCCGGCTTCGGCGTCGCGACCGTATTCGGAACGATCCTTGGCTCCTTCGCCACCGCCGTCGCCATGGGACGCTTCAAGGTCACGACCTTCTCAGACAAGGGCGATACCGTGCGCGTGCTCTCGGGCGCGGCGCTGATGGGCATCGGCGGTGTGCTGGCGCTCGGCTGCACGGTGGGCCAGGGGATCACCGGCATCTCGACGCTCGCGATCGGATCCTTGATCTCGTTCGCGTCGATCGTCGTCGGCGGCTTCGCCGGTATGAGGGCCTTCGAGCGGATTCTGATGGCCGAGGCCTGATTTCGTCCCAGGGGCCGCGGGCTCGGAACCAACGGACGCAGCCAGGAACGAAGCAGTCGACCCGGCGTTCGCAGTCCGACCGGAACCCCAGCGCGGGCCGCGTCGATCAAGCCCTTGGCGAGGAGAACCGGGCATCAGTGTTCTGTTCACACCGTTTCAGGTCGGCGGTCTCGAGCTCGCCAATCGCATCGTCATCGCGCCGATGTGCCAGTACTCGGCTGTCGACGGGTGCATGACCGACTGGCACCTCATCCACCTCGGCCACCTCGCCCTGTCGAGCGCGGCCCTGCTGACCATCGAGGCGACCGCCGTCGTGCCTGAGGGACGCATCACCTATGCCGACGTCGGCCTCTGGAACGATGCGACCGAAGACGCGATGGCGCGAACGCTGGCGAGTATCCGGCACTGGTCCGACATGCCCATCGCGCTGCAACTGGCGCATGCCGGCCGGAAGGCATCGCACGAGGTGCCGTGGAAGGGCGGCACTCAGATCCTTCCCTCTGACCCGAACGGCTGGCAGGCTGTCGCCCCATCCGCGATCCCCTATGAGAAGGGCGAACATGCGCCTGCCGCACTCGACCACGCGGGAATCGCGCGTGTGCGTGAGGCATTCGCCGAGGCGGCGCGGCGCGCTGTCCGGCTCGACATCGACGCGATCCAGATTCACTGCGCGCACGGGTATCTTCTGCACGAGTTCCTGTCGCCCCTCTCGAACCGGCGCACCGACGCGTACGGCGGGACACTCGAGAACCGCATGCGATTTCCTTTGGAAGTCTTCGATGCCGTACGGGCCGTGCTCCCTGGCGACCGCGCCGTCTCGGTCCGCATATCGGGAACCGACTGGGTGAAAGGAGGCTGGGACATCGATCAGTCCATCGCCTTTGCCCAGGCGCTCGAGGAGCGCGGCTGCTCGGCCATCCACGTCTCGAGCGGCGGTCTCGATCCAGCCCAGCGCATCCCTGTCGGCCCGAGCTATCAGGTGCCGCTCGCGCGTGCCGTGAAGGCCCGGACGCACCTGCCGGTCGTCGCCGTGGGTCTCATCACCGACTTCGAGCAGGCCGAAGCCATCGTGGGGACGGGCGATGCCGATCTCATCGCGATCGCACGCACGGTTCTCTACGATCCGCGCTGGCCCTGGCATGCCGCTGCCCACCTCGGTGCCCGTTTGCAGGCGCCCAATCAGTATCTCAGGTCGCAGCCCCGGCAATATCCCGACCTGTTCGACATCGGGCACTGAGCACTGAGGTCCGGCGTCGATGGATCGGACATCCCGCAATCCGATCGTGCAGGTGAACGCCCCCTGATGCGTTCTGCCATCATCGCAAGGAGAAGAGCCCATGGCAGCGAACGGGTTGACGACCATTCCCAGTCACCTCGGCCCCAAGGAAACGATGGACCGGCTGGAAGCGGAGGTGAAAGCGAAAGGCCTGGACGTCTTTGCACGGATCGACCATGCAGCCGGCGCCGCGACGGCCGGCATGGCGCTACGGCCGACCGAGCTTTTGATATTCGGTCATGCGCGCCAGGGCACGCCCCTGATGCAGGCCGACCAGGCCGTTGGCATCGACCTGCCATTGAAGGCGCTGGTTTACGAGGATTCTGCTGGCAAGACCTGGCTTGCCTACAACGAGCCTGATTGGATCGGGCAGCGCCACGGACTGGGCACGGATGTCTTCCCAGCCATAGAGGCTTTGACCAACGGCATCGAAGCCCTGGCAGCCGGCGCGGTCAGACCTTAATCGGCGTCAGCGCACCTCGAACCTGATCCCGGTCCGTGCGTGCTGCTCGGGGCTCGGCCGCACGGCCGGCTGCTCTTGACGCTTTCCGCCCCGCCGCAATGGCCGTCGCCGGGGTGCAGGCTTCGCATCCCCCGGCTCGGCCCAGGATGTGGCAAGGAAAGCGCGCCACTCGCCGAGGATCGTGAACCGCTGCCGCTCATAATCCGGCCTGATACCGTCCGCCACCCCAGGCGTGACCGTGCACACGCCAACAATCCTCTCCTGGCCTTGGGTCGACAGGCGGAACTGGTAAGGCGCATCGGCACCCGGAATTGTCATGACCTGACCCGCTCGCAGCAGGTTCTCAGGTGCCATCTCGTTCGGAAACAGCACGGTCGCCTTGTCGTCCTGGTCGAGGCTGATGAGGGTCGCGTAGCAGTCGGTATTCGACCAAGCATGGAGCGTCAGCAGTTCCCCCAGTCGATATGCGGGCTTGTCCGACCAAATGGCGAAGTCCAGGGGCTGCGGCTGGCCTTCGGCGCGTGAGGCGACGGTC
>JAEZHL010000196.1 GCA_023416575.1 Pseudomonadota bacterium | reverse complement strand
CCACGGACACCGGCGGCTCCATCCGCCAGCCGGCCGCGCTGACCGGCACCGTCGGCATCAAGCCGACCTACGGCCGCTGCTCGCGGTGGGGCATCATCGCCTTCGCGTCCTCCCTCGATCAGGCGGGCCCGATCGCGAAGTCCGTCCGCGACGCGGCCATCATGCTGAAGTCCATGGCCAGCGTCGATCCGAAGGACTCGACCTCCGTCGATGCCCCCGTGCCCGACTACGAGGCCGAAATCGGCCGCGGCATCAAGGGATTGCGGATCGGCGTCCCGAAAGAATACCGCGTCGAGGGCATGGCCTCCGAAATCGAGACGCTGTGGCAGCAGGGCATCGCGTGGTTGAAGGACGCCGGTGCGACGATCCACGAGATCAGCCTGCCGCACACGAAGTACGCGCTGCCCGCCTACTACATCGTTGCGCCGGCCGAGGCTTCGTCGAACCTCGCCCGTTACGATGGCGTCCGCTATGGACTGCGCGTTCCCGGCAACGACCTCATCGGCACCTATGAGAACACGCGCGCGGCCGGCTTCGGCAAGGAAGTGCGCCGCCGCATCCTGATCGGCACCTACGTGCTCTCCGCCGGCTATTACGATGCCTACTACCTCAAGGCGCAGAAGGTGCGCACGCTCATCAAGCGCGACTTCGACGAGGCCTGGAACAATGTCGATCTCGTGCTGACACCGACGACGCCGTCGCCGGCCTTCGCATTCGGCGAGAAGTCGGGAGACCCGCTCGCCATGTATCTGGAAGACATCTTCACCGTCACGGTGAACATGGCCGGCCTGCCGGGCATCTCTGTTCCGGGCGGGTTGTCGAGCCAGGGCACGCCGCTCGGGCTGCAGCTCATCGGCAAGCCGTTCGACGAGGGCACGCTGTTCCGCGCCGGCCAAGTGATCGAGAATGCCGCCGGGCGCTTCCCAGTGCCTGAGCGCTGGTGGGTAAAAAGCTGAAACGGGGAGAGATTTCCATGGCCGCGCGGCGACCGGAAGACTGCACCGACATGAGCCAGGTGCGCACTGAAATAGACCGGCTCGATGCCGCCCTGGTCGATCTCATCGCCGAGCGTTTCGGCTATGTCGAGCGCGCCTGGCAGATCAAGCTCGCGGCGCAGCAGCAGGCCAACGTGCCCTGGCGCAACCAGCAGGTCGTCGACCGGGTGCGTGCACGGGCGGAAGAGCGCGGTGTCCCGCCGGATCTGTGCGAAGCCCTGTGGCGGCAGATGATCGGCTGGTTCATCCAGTACGAGGAGGAGAAGCTGCGCCACCGGCTCGAGGCCAAGGAAGATTGATGGACGGCTTGCAGCCATTCCACCCGCTCACGTTGCTTCTGATCGCCGCGATCAACCCAGCCGTGATCATTGTCGGCTTCGTGATGGGGCGGCATGCCGACCAGTGGCAGAAGCTGATCGTCGCCGCCTTCGCTGCGTCGATCGTGGGCTCGGCACTGATCTGGATCGCCGCCTGGACCGGGCTGCTTCCAGCCCGGGGCATCGGTGGAGAGGCCGGATTGTTCGTGCTGCAAATGGCCTTCGGCCTCCTCTGGGCCGGTATAGGCTTTGCTGTCAGGAAGCGGTAAAGACCCCATCTGCCGCGAAGACGTTTGTTGTAAGTGCTGACGAGTAAGCACCAGGACCAGGCCATGCAGGATCGAGCCAAGGCAGCGAAATCGAGCAATCTGATCTCCGGCGCCACGGGCGACTGGGAGATTGTGATCGGCATGGAGGTGCACGCGCAGGTCAACTCGCGCGCCAAGCTCTTCTCGGGGGCCTCGACCGAGTTTGGCGGCGATCCGAACAGCCACGTCTCGCTGATCGATGCTGCGATGCCGGGCATGCTGCCGGTGATCAATGAGGAGTGCGTCGCACAGGCGGTGCGCACGGGCCTCGGCCTCAAGGCCGAGATCAACCTCCGGAGCGTTTTCGACCGCAAGAACTACTTTTATCCGGACCTGCCGCAGGGCTATCAGATCTCCCAGTACAAGCAGCCGATCGTCGGTGAAGGCGAGGTCGAGATCGATGTGGACGGCGAGACGCTGACCGTCGGCATCGAGCGCCTGCACCTGGAGCAGGATGCGGGCAAGTCGATCCATGACCAGCACCCCGACTACACCTACGTCGACCTGAACCGCTCCGGCGTGGCGCTGATGGAGATCGTGTCGAAGCCGGATCTGCGCTCGGCACGTCAGGCCCAAGCCTATGTCACCAAGCTGCGCACCATCCTGCGCTATCTCGGGACCTGCGACGGCGACATGGATAAGGGCAACCTGCGCGCCGACGTGAACGTCTCCGTGCGCCGGCCGGGCGAGCCGTTCGGCACACGCTGCGAGATCAAGAACGTGAACTCGATCCGCTTCATCGGCCAGGCCGTCGAGGCGGAGGCGCGCCGGCAGATCGGTATCATCGAGGACGGCGGTACGATCGACCAGGAGACGCGCCTGTTCGACCCCGGCAAGGGCGAGACGCGCTCCATGCGCAGCAAGGAAGAGGCGCACGACTACCGTTATTTCCCTGATCCCGACCTCCTGCCGCTCGAGCTGACGCAGGAGTGGGTCGACGGCCTGAAAGCGGGCCTGCCGGAGCTGCCGGACCAGAAGCAGCAGCGCTTTATCGCCGAGTTCGCCCTCTCCCAGTACGATGCCGGCGTCCTCGTCGCCGAGCGCGCCTCGGCCGACTACTTCGAGCAGGTCGCATCGGGCCGCGACGGCAAGCTGGCCGCCAACTGGGTCATCAACGAGCTGTTCGGCCGCCTCAACAAGGAAGGCCTCGACATCGAGCATTCGCCGGTATCGGCGGCCCAGCTCGGCGGCATCATCGACCTCATCACCTCGAAGACCATCTCCGGCAAGATCGCCAAGGACGTGTTCGACATCGTGTGGTCCGAGGGCGGCGACCCGGCTGACATCGTCGAGAAGCGCGGCCTGCGCCAGGTTACGGACATGGGCGCCATCGAGTCCGCGGTCGATGCGGTCATCGCGGCCAATCCGGACAAGGTCGAGCAGGTGAAGGCCAAGCCGACCATGCTCGGCTGGTTCGTGGGTCAGGTGATGAAGTCCACCGGCGGCAAGGCCAACCCGGCGGCGGTCAACGATCTGCTAAAACAGAAGCTCGGAATCTGAGCCGCGCGCTCCAATCTTCCCCGCTCGCAGGAGTGGGGAAGATCGCACGGCACCACGCCAGAAGCTTTCAGGTCACCCCTGAGGCGCCGGAACGCTCTCTCACGGTATTATGCGTCAGAATTGTCAGCCCAGGTGACGGCCGGGGTGCTTTTCACCCCAGCCGATCGGGCTCTAATCGCCGAAGACCGCGCTACGGCCGAGATTGCGGAAGATCTGCTTCAGCAGCCCGTCTTCCTTGGTGTTGGCGCTCGGCGTCGTCCGGCTGATGAAGTCGAACACCTTGCCATCCTGGATCCCGTACTCGGCAACGCGCTCGACGGAGCCCGTGCGCGAGAAGTAGACGGCAACGACCCGGCGGTCGATTTCCTCGGGGGCCATGAAGGCCACCTGGGAGGTTGTGTAGGAGATATAATAGAACGCGTCGCCGGTCCCGACCGAGCTGGTCGTGGTCGGCGTCCCGAGCGTCATGCGGACCTGCTCCTGGCTCATGCCGGGCTGAATCTGCTGCAGGTCCGTAGAGTTGAAATGATGACCGTGCTTGGTCACCACGGCCCCTGCCCCGCAGGCCGCAAGAAACCCGGCCAACAGCACGGCGCCGACGAGCCGCGTACCGCGACGCACGGTCCCGCGCGCCCCTACTGGCGCCGCAGCACCCGGCCGACCAAGTTGATGAGTATCCATCCCCCGATGCATTTTGCCCCTGCTTTGGGAATCGACTTTGGATTCCTTCTGCCCCCGATTATCTGGAGGCACACCCCTTTGCAACGCGGTGTCGCGAGTTATGCATCGTTCGCAAAAACCGCAACCGAGTGAACAGGACCGCTGATGCTGACCTGGTGGAGAGCGCGCAGCCGAGCCGGCCGAACGGCAACAGACCTTTATGGCTCGATCGTGGCCGCCGCGCGCCGAGAGCCCCTCTACACACGGCTTGGCGTTCCCGATACGCCGGACGGACGCTTCGCCATGGTGATCGTGCACATGTATCTGGTACTCGAGCGGTTGGGGCCGGAAGGCCAGGCCGGGCAGGAGCTGAGTCGGGCCCTGATCGAGACGTTCGTCACCGACATGGACGATTGCATGCGCGAGATGGGCGTTGGCGATTTGACTGTCCCCAAGAAAGTGAAGAAGGCCGCTGGCGCTCTCTTCGACTGCAAGGAGGCATTCCGGGCCGCAGAGATTGCTGGTAGCGAAGGGGATCTGGCAGAGGCCATCCACCGCAACCTGCTACCATCCGAGCCCGCCGCGGTGGCGGATGGCATCGCTGCCTTCATGCGCAGGACGGCTGCCGAGCTGACTGAGGTTCCGGCGGGCAGCCTGCTGCGGGGCGAAGTGGTATTTCGGCCTATCTGACGCTCGTTGGAGTGACCGCATCGATGGCAACCGAATTGGACTGGTCCTACAGCATCAGCAAGATTCCCGAGACCGGGCTCTCGGGCAACCGCCACGCCACCGCCGATCAGCGGTCCGCGATCGCAGCCGCGCTCGACCTCATCGGCTGCAACCGGCTCGATGCCCGGTTCAAGATCACGCACTTGAGACAAGGCCGGTTTCTGCTCGAGGGCACCGTCGCGGCCGAGGTCGTCCAGAGTTGCGTCGTCACCCTCGATCCGGTGGAAAGCAAAATCGTCGAGCCCTTCGAGGTCGAGTTCCGGCCGAGCCTGTCAGATGGCGGGGCCGACTTCGATGCGCTCGAGAGCCGGGACATCGAACCGCTGGAAGGCAGCACCATCCCGGTGGGTCGAATCGTCTATGAGCATCTGGCCTCTGCCATCGACCCCTACCCCCGCAAAGAGGGCGCTGAGCTCGAGCAGCCTGCGCCCCGTGAGGATCAGGAGGCCCGCAACCCGTTTGCGGTCCTCAAGCAACTGAAGTCGAGAGAGTGACTGGTGACTTCCAGCATGAGAAAAGAGTGATGCCGAACCGGCACAGGGTTCGGCCAGACGGAGAATCGTTAAAAATTACATTGTCTCCGTCAGCCAATTGGTTATGTTCCCTCCGTCTCGCAGGCGAGCGCATGCATTGGGGGAAAGTACGCGTTCTTCGCCGTCTCGAGGGGATCAGTTACCCAGGCCAGCATGCATGCCCGCGCAGCGGATCATAGCGCTCGACGCCATGGGTGGCGATCACGGGCCCGAGGTCGTGATCCCCGGCGCTGATATTGCGCTGGTCAGGCATCCGCAGCTCGAGTTTCGGTTCTTTGGCGATGAGGCGGCGGTTCAGCCCGTCCTTCAGCGTTATCCGAAGCTCGCGGCCAGGTCCCAGATCGTCCACACCACGGTGGTCGTGAAATCAGACGAGAAGCCCAGCCAAGCCTTGCGGCGGGGCCGCGGGTCCAGCATGTGGCTGGCGCTCGAGGCCGTGCAGAAAGGCGAGGCCGACATCGCCGTGTCCGCCGGCAACACCGGCGCGCTGATGGCGATGGCCAAGCTCGTGCTGAGACCCATTGCCGACATCGAGCGGCCGGCGATCGCCGCCCTCTGGCCAACCGTCACCAGCGAGTGCGTCGTTCTCGACGTCGGCGCCAACATCGGCGCTTCCGCCCGCCAGCTCTGCGACTATGCCCTGATGGGTGCCGCAATGGCGCGGGCGCTCTATCACATCGAGAAGCCCACCGTCGGCTTGCTCAACGTCGGCGTCGAGGAGATCAAGGGGGTCGACGAGGTGCGTCAGGCGCACGCCTGGCTGAAGGAGACGAAGGATCTCCCGATCGATTATCGCGGCTTCATCGAAGGCGACCAGATCGGCCAGGGTGTCGTCGACGTGGTCGTCGTGGAAGGTTTTGCCGGCAATATCGCCCTGAAGACGGCGGAAGGCACGGCGCGGCAGATCGCGCAGTACATCAGGGCGGCCATGAAGCGCTCGCTCCTCTCCAAGATCGGCGCGCTGCTCGCCCGCGGCGGCTTCTCAGTGCTGAAGGAGAAGATGGACCCGCGCCGCGCCAACGGTGGCACGTTCCTCGGCCTCAACGGCATTGCGATCAAGAGCCACGGTGGCACAGACGCTCTGGGCTTTGCGAGCGCCATAGATCTCGGCTACGACATGGCGGACAGCGGGTTGCTGACCCGATTGACCGCGGATCTGGTTTCGTTCCACGGTAAGCTTGACGCAGCCGTCGGGAAGTAGCGCTGACGAGCTGACCGGAGTACCACATATCCGCGTGACGCCACCGCTGCTCACATCAAGCCGGTCGCACATCTACATAGCGTAGGGGGAAGTCTTGGCCGTCATCCGATCCGTTATCCGGGGCGTGGGTGCCTACCTCCCCAAGCGCGTGCTGACCAACGACGATCTGTCGAAAATCGTCGACACGAGCGACGAGTGGATCAGGGAACGGACCGGCATCAGATCCCGCCACATCGCGATGGAAGGCGAGCTGACCTCGGATCTCGGGACCGCCGCAGCGCGTCAAGCGCTGGTGCGGGCCGGTGTCGATCCTGTCGAAATCGACCTCGTGATCTGCGCCACCGCGACTCCCGACCGGACCTTCCCCGCCACAGCCGTCCGCATCCAGTCCGCGCTCGGCATCACCAAGGGCGCTGCGTTCGATATCCAGGCAGTCTGCTCCGGCTTCGTCTACGCCCTCGCAACGGCAGACACCTTCCTCAAGACCGGGCAATTCAAACGCGCTCTCGTCATTGGGGCCGAAACCTTCTCGCGCATTCTCGACTGGTCGGACCGCACCACCTGCGTTCTCTTCGGCGACGGCGCGGGCGCGGTCGTCCTCGAGGCCCAGCCTCAGCATGGCACCCGCGAGGACCGTGGCATCCTGGCGAGCCGGCTCCGTTCGGATGGCCGCTTCGAGGAGCTGCTCTATGTCGACGGGGGCCCCGGCTCCACGAAGACGACCGGCCACCTGCGCATGAATGGCCGTGAGGTTTTCCGCCATGCCGTGCAGAAGATCTCGGGCGTCATCGAGGAGACGCTCGTGATGACCGGCTATACGGCGGACGAGATCGACCTGTTCATCCCGCATCAGGCCAACCTTCGCATTCTCGACGGCATCGCCAAGAAGCTCGGCGTCTCCCCCGAGAAGATCATCGTGACCGTCGGCGAGCACGGCAACACGTCCGCCGCGTCCATCCCGCTGGCCCTCAACCAAGCTTTCGAGCAGCACAAGCTGAAGGAGGGCAGTCTGGTGCTCATGGAGGCCATGGGCGGCGGCCTCACCTGGGGCGCCGTGCTGGCCCGCTGGTGATGATTCCGGCCACGCCACCCGCATGGATCCGTCCTTACACGAACGAGTTCTGGACGTGTTGTCCCAGTTTCCACCCCAAAACCCTATCGCAGTGTACGGCGCAAAAATCTTCGTGCTGAATCAGCCGGTTGCCCAATAGTCGGATTGACCGATCCGGAACGCGTGGCTAGCATCCCTCCCGGGAGTGAGTACCTGGGGAGGCATAATGACATGGGCGGAAAAACATTGACCCGCGCTGACCTGGCCGAAGCCGTCGTGCACAAGGTCGGGCTGCCGCGTAACGAATCGCAGGATCTGGTCGAGCTCGTGTTGAGCGAAATCGCGGCAAGCTTGGCTCGCGGCGATACGGTGAAGCTCTCGTCCTTCGGCTCGTTCGGAATCCGTCAGAAGGGCCAGCGCGTTGGCCGCAATCCCAAGACCGGCCAGGAGGTCCCGATCACGCCGCGCAGGGTGCTGGTTTTTCGGCCGAGCAACATCATGAAGGACCGCATCAACGCGGGGCAAACCCGCCGCAAAGCGGCTGAGTAGTCTTAGGCTCCGACAACCCTCACCTGGTTGCGGATCGATGCCGCCTGTCCTGGGAGTGGCCGCTACCGTGAACAAGTCAGCCGAGGCGTTCAGGACGATCAGCGAAGTTGCTGAGGAGCTCGACGTTCCGAAGCACGTTCTCCGCTTCTGGGAGCAGAAGTTTCCCCAGATCCGGCCCATGAAGCGCGGCGGCGGACGGCGCTATTACCGGCCCGAAGACCTCGACCTGCTCCGCGGCATCCGGCACCTGCTGCATCTGGAGGGGTACACGATCCGGGGCGTGCAAAAGATCCTGCGCCTCCAGGGCGTCGACGAGGTCAAGCGGTGCTGGATGGCCAATGCCGTTCAACCCACGGTGCCCGTAGATAAGCCGAGCACCGGGACCAAGGCCAAGTCGAAGGCCAAGTCGTCGAAAGCGCCGCCGGCACCACCGCCCGCTGCAAACAGGCTCCCGCCAGATCTCGTCCGCACGTTGCAGGGCATCCTGAACGAGCTCGATGCGTGCCGTAGTCTCCTGACCGATACGCGCAGCGATCAGGCCGCAACCAAGGCACGACGCGCCGACCAATGAGCAGGACCCTGTCGGGGGTCGAGCTCTGGTTCATCGACGCAGCCCGGTCTGGCCCAGCACTTGCTGCGATCGAGGCGGCAACCCCACGACTTTCCGATGACGAGCGCAGCCGGGCAGCAGGACTGCGCCTTGGCGGCGAGGATTGGCGGCTCTTTCGCATCGCCCTGCGCATGCTGCTGGAGCGCTTCGTCGGCCCGCGGCTGCGCTGCGCGCCATTTCAACGAGGGCCGCGAGGCAAGCCCGCCCTGCCCTGGCCCGCCGGTGTTGCGTTCAGTCTTTCGCACAGCGGCCGCTACAGCCTCATCGCGATCGCCCCGCACGAGGTGGGTATCGACCTCGAACGGGAGCGGCAAGTTCGCTTCCCTCCCGACCGCCAGCAGGCAATGCTGACGGCCGCGCGCGCGCTCACCGCCAGCCCCGACGGGAGCACCGCGCCG
>JAEZHL010000358.1 GCA_023416575.1 Pseudomonadota bacterium | reverse complement strand
TCGGTGAACGACTCGGAGTTCCTCGCCTATCCGCTGCGCGGGTTCACGACGCGCTGGTACGAAGGCGTCTTCGCCAGCGACAAGTGGCGGCTCGCCGTAATCAACTCGTTTCTGATCGGCGTGCCGGCAACTGTCATCGCGACCGTGCTCGGCACCCTGGCCGCAATTGGCCTCGCCATGGCGAATTTCCGCGGCAAGGCAGCCATTTCGGCGCTTCTGCTGTCACCACTGGTGGTACCGATCGTCATCGTGGCGGTCGGACTCTACTTCTTCTTCGCGCCGTTCGGGCTGACGCAGACCTATACGGGCCTCATTATCGCGCACGCCGCGCTCGGTGCGCCGTTTCCGGTGGTGACTGTGTCGGCGGCGCTGGCCTCCTTCGATCGCAATCTCGTGCGGGCAGCGGCAAGCCTCGGGGCGCCACCGATCACCGTTTTCCGCCGCGTGATGCTGCCGCTGGTCGCGCCTGGCGTGGCCGGCGGCGCGCTGTTCGCCTTTGCGATGTCCTTCGACGAGGTCGTGACAGTGCTGCTTCTCGGCGCGCCACACCAGCGCACGATACCGCGTGAGATGTTCTCGGGACTGCGCGACAGCTTCAATCCGACCATTGCCGCAGTGGCCGTGATGCTCACGGTCATGGCGGTGCTGCTGCTGCTGTTCATCGAGCTGCTGCGGGCGCGCGGCGAGCGCCTGAAGCAGCAGGCGAGGTGAGGAGAGCCGCTGGCGGGCTCTCACTCTGAACGGCCCGGACCTTTACCCGTGCTGCTCGAATTGCGGCTGCCAGCGCAGCAGGTAGGCCTGGATCTGGCGGACGAGGTACGCCAGGATGATACCGACGATCATCATTACGAAGATCGACACCATCATTTCGGCGGCGTTGGCCCGCGCCTCCGCCTCGATGATGAGCTTGCCCAGGCCGCGCTCGGCACCGATGAACTCGCCGACGATGACGCCCACCAAGGCGAACGACACCGCGGGGGTTAGCGATGCAAAGACCCAGGCCAGCGCCGACGGAATGACGACCGTGCGCAGGACGGTGATCTCGCTGGCGCCGAGCAGGCGCGCTGCTGCGATCTGGTCACGGTCCACCGAGCGGGTGCCTTCGAAGGTGTTGAAGAAGACCACGAAGAACACGATGATCCACCCGGTGACGATCTTCGACATATCGCCCAGCCCGAACATCAGAATGATGAGCGGCACGAGCGCGATGCGAGGGATCGAGTTCAGGGCGACGATAAAGGGCTCGAAGATTTTCGACAGGTAGTCCGAGCGACCGAGGATCAGCCCCGTGATCACGCCGGACACGGCGCCGCCGAGGAAGCCCCACCAGACGTTCTTCAGCGTCACGAGCGTCGCATACCAGAGATTGTTCGGCGTCTCGTTCAGGCACGCAGCGAAACCCGCCCGGTCTGAGAAGCACCCGAGCTTCAGGAAGCTCGTCCAGATCGCGGACGGCCTCGAGATGAAATAGGGGTCGAGAATGCTCGGAACGAATCTCTTCGGCAGCAGCGCTTTGGAGAGCTCAAAGCCCCATTCCCAGATCGCAAGAGTGACCACGAGAATGCTGATTTGCCAGAGCAGGATCGGGAGCTTGCGCGAGGCCATGACTACTCTGCTTTCGTACGCCGGAATTCCTGACCGAGCGAATGCCAGATGTGGGAATACAGCCTTCCGAATTCCGGCGTTTCACGCAGGCTGACCGCGTCGCGCGGACGAGGGAAGGGAACCTCGAAGTCCTCTTTTAGCCGACCGGGCCTAGCCGAAAGCAGGATGATGCGGCTCGACAGTGTGAGCGCTTCTCCCAGGTCGTGGGTCACGAACAGAACCGTCTGGCGCTCGCGCTCCCAGATCTCGAGCAGCGTCTTGTGCATCTCGAGCTTGGTGTGCGTGTCGAGTGCGCCGAACGGCTCGTCCATGAGGAGGATTTCCGGCTCCATGATGAGCGTCCGCATGAGTGCCACGCGCTGGCGCATGCCACCCGACAGCATGCGCGGAAAGCTCGAGGCGAAACCGGCGAGCCCCGCAACCTCGATGGCGCGATGCACCCTTTCTGTGCGCTCCGCCTTCGGGACCCCCGCGATCTCGAGCCCATAGCCGATGTTGGCCTCGACGGTGCGCCAGGGGAAAACCGTGTCGCGCTGGAAGACATAACCCACCTTGCGGTTGACCGCGCCTTGACACACCTCGTCGGTGTCGATGCGGATCTGGCCGCCGGACTTGTCCAGGAGGCCGGCGACCATGTTGAGGATGGTGCTCTTTCCGCAACCCGACGGGCCAAGCAGGGCGACGAACTCGCCCTGCTTCACCTCGAAGGACACGTCATCGACCGCAACGACCTCGCCGGCCGCAGACTTGAACGTCTTGCTGAGGCCGTTGACGGTGATCCGGACGCGGTCTTCCGTGCGCACGTCGGCGGCTGCGTCTCGCGATGCGAGGTCAGCCGCCGTGAGTGTTGCCGGCGTCACTTGTACTTGGCCTGCGCCGCGTCGAGGAAGCTCATGTCGACGAGATCCTCGTACTTCGACTCGGGGATATCCGATCCTTTACGATACCAGACCTTGCCGCCGCGCTCGAAAGCGGCTTTGTCGATGCGGCCGTCGTACGTCCAGGTGTTCTTATCGAAGCCCAGCTCCATTTTGACCGCGACTGGGTCGATACCGGAATAGTGCTTCTCGCCGACAAGGGCGTAGACCTCGTCGATCGGTGACGCCTTCACCCATTTCATGGCCTGATACATGGCGTTGACGAACGCCTGCACCGTCGCCCTGTCCTGCTCGATCGTCTCCTCGAGCGTGTAGATGACCAGCACCGGCACCGTGCCGCCGAACGCCTTCTCGAACACGCCGGGAATGGACGTATCGTAAATGGCCTTTCCAAAGCCCTTGGCCTCCGCCTCGAGCACCCAGGCCGGAACAGCCATGATGGCATCGAACTGCTTGGTCTCGAGGCCGGGGTACATCGTCTTCGTGCCGCCGCCCGCGACCCAGTTGATGCGGTCGCCGAAGCCCAGGGCCTCGAACACGTAGGTGCCGTACATCCACGTGCCGGAGCCGATCGCGGTTGCGGCGACGATCGGCTTGGAGCCGTCGGGGCGCTTGTAATCGGCAAGCTTTTCGACCGACGTGATGCCAGCGTCGTAGAGATCCTTGCGCACCACGATGTTGGAAATCGACGCGACCATCTGCGAGGCCAGGATGATCTTGGCTTTCTTGCCGCGCGTGGAGAGCTGCAGCGGATGGCTCGCATCGCCGTGCGCGAACATGGCCTGGCCCGCCGCCAGCGCCTGACGGCCATGGGTTCCGGCATTGCCGATGACCAGCTTCAGGTCGAGGTTCTCGGCTTTGAAAAAGCCCTTCGCATCAGCGATGACGCCCAGCGAATAGACGGCCAATGCGGGGCCATAGGCCAGCGTTGCCGTCTTGCTCTGCGCAAGGGCAAAGGAAGGCAGCAGGCCGGCTCCGAAAGTGGCAGAGCCGGCGATGAGTGCATCACGTCGTGTCAGTTTCATGGGTTTTCCTCCAAGGTTTGGTATTGGCCCGGTAGACCCGGGTCCGATTGGCTTGATGTGGTTTGCTCAGGTCTCGCGGTTGACGACTCCCGTTTGCGCCAGCTCGGTGATCTCGGCTTCGCTATAGCCGAGTTCGCAGAGGACATCTTGCGTATGCTGACCCAAGCGCGGCGGATCGCGGCCGTTCTCGAGTCGCGCGCCATCGATGGCGATCGGCAGTGCTGGTGTCTTCGCGGGCCGCCCGTCCGGCAGTTGAATGTCCATGAGCCCGCCGGACGCGGCAAGATGAGGATCGTTGAACAGGTCGCCGGGCTTGTTCACCGGCGCGTAAGGCAAGTTCAGGTTTTCCAGGGTTTCCGCGAGCTCAGCTGCCGGCCACTGGCGAAAAATCTCCGCCAGCTCGGGGATCACCCATGAGCGCGCGTCGACCCGTCCCTGCATGGTTGCAAGTCGCGGATCCTGCAGCCAGTGCTCGCGGTCGAACTTCCGGCAGAACGCTTCCCACTGCTCGTCACCGACGACGGTGACGAATATCTTCGATCCGTCCTTGGTCTCGAACAGATCGTAGACCGGCCACGGGCTATCCTTGATGGAGTAGGGGATCGACGGCGTTCCTGTCACCGTCTCGAACATCATCGCCTGACCGATCAGGAAGACGTTGTTCTCGAACAGCGCACTTTCGATGTAACGGCCGCGACCCGTGCGCTGCCGCTCCGCCAGCGCACCCTGAATGGCGATGACGCCGAACATGCCGCCCATGACATCGTTCACTGACGCTCCGGCGCGCATCGGCCGGTCCGGCAATCCCGTCATGTACGCGAGGCCGCCCATCATCTGCACCACCTCGTCGAGCGCGAGGCGATGCTCGTAGGGACCCGGCAGATAACCTTTCAGCGAGCAGTAGACGAGGTGAGGCGCGAAGCTGGATACGGTGTCATAGTCGAACCCGGTCCGCTTCATCAGCCCGGGACGGAAATTCTCGATCAGCACATCGGATTTCTGGATCAGCCGTCGAACGATCTCCTGCCCAGCTGACGCGTTGACGTCGACGGCGAGGCTCCGCTTGTTGCGGCTGTAGTTGGCGAAGAAGCCGGCAGCGGGTCCTTTGAAGTAGCGCGTGCGATCACCCTTGATCGGCTCGACCTTGACGACGTCGGCGCCGAGATCGGCCAGAAGAACTCCGCACGTCGGCCCCATCACCATCTGGCTGAACTCGACGACGCGGATGCCGGCAAGCGGACGAAATCCATCGGCTCTGGCGCGATCGGCAGAGCTGCTCATGGGGCCTCCAGGAAAGTTTCGTGAGGTTTGTTGGTCGGCGCGCGCAAAGCTGTCATTGGCTCGAGTGTCAGGCGCGTGCATGAGGCTGGCTCGCAGATCTGCACCCCTGGCGGTCGCGCGAGAATGACGTTTCCTCACTTGTCTGCATTGTTTTTTGTGTGGCGAATTAACAATGGTAAGACAAGCGTGTCAACTCTGCGCCAACCCCGAGCGGCAGAGTGCGAGAGGCGAGGTATGGGCTCGCGCAGGTCGACGCAAAGGGATCAGATCGCCGCGCGTATTCTCTCGATCGTGAGACGGGAAGGCTTGGCGCCCGGAGCCCGCCTCATCGAGCAGCGGCTGGCCGACATGCTCGGAACCTCCCGCGGACCCGTGCGCGCCGCGCTGCAGGCTCTGGCGAAGTCCGGGCTTGTCACTAGCGAACGCAATCGCGGCTATGTCCTGGCCGCCCGTCCGGATTCGGAGCCCGTCGAGACGGTCCTCGCCGCCTCACCGCAGAGCGAGCAGGCGTATCGCAACCTCTGTGAGGACCGGATCACACGGCGTTTGCCCGGCACCGTGACGGAGGCTGAGCTCATTCGCCGCTACGGCCTCACACGTGCGCAGCTCCTGCGGCTGCTGGACCGTATCGCCAGTGAAGGATGGGTCGAGCGCCTGCCGGGCTATGGTTGGCGGTTCACGGAATCCCTCGCCAGCCCGGAGGTCTATGCCCAGGCGGCTGCGTTCCGCGCCGTCATCGAGCCTGCGGCCTTGGCAGAGCATGATTATCATCTCGAGGAGAGCGTGATCTGCCGGCTCCGGGAGCAGCAGCACCGCCTGTTCGACAGCGGGCTCGCGATGCTGACGATTGCCGAAATTTTCCAAGTGGGGTGCGATTTCCACGAGGAGCTCGTCCGTGGTGCCGGCAATCCGTTCTATGTCGAGGCGCTGAAGCGGGTCAATTCGATCCGGCGGCTGTTCGCCTACCGCAC
>JAEZHL010000338.1 GCA_023416575.1 Pseudomonadota bacterium | reverse complement strand
GTGGCGGAATGGCGCCGCGCATCTCGACATGCTCCTCGCATGCCACGCGCCGCTCGACCTCGTCGTCATCGCGCTCGGTTGCAACGACCTGCAGTGGCACCAGCACCTCGGCGCCTACGAATCCATGCTGGGTGCGCAGGTGCTGCTGGATAAGGTGCTGAACTGGCGGGGCGAGCCGGCGGGACCAGCGCCACGCGCGTTCCTGCTGGCGCCGCCTCTGGTCACAGCTCCAGCGGGGTCACTGTTGGAAAAGTTCCGCGGCGCGCCGGAGAAGTCCGAGGAACAGCAGCGGCTCTATCGTCAGCTGGCTGGCGAAATGGGCGTCCCGTTCTATTCCATGGCCGACGTCGCGGCGCCGAGCCCGATCGACGGCATTCACGTGGACGAGGCGGGACAGGCCGCGCTCGGCAAGGCCATGGCGCCGCGCGTGGCAGAGGCGCTCGGCCTGCGCTAAGCGCGTGGCTCGGCCGCTACCAGTGGCTGCTTCTTCAGAGTCTCACGCTGACTGCGGGCTTACGATGCACACGGCTGGCGAACGGGCGATGATGGCGGCCTGAAGCACGAATCCTGCGGCGGCGGCGATACGGCAGAGGTCGGTGCCGGCGAAGGCGCCGATAAGTGCGCCGAGGCCGGAGCCCAGCGGACGGGCCCCATAAGCCATGTTGTTGATTGCGGTCACGCGGCCGAGGAGCGCGGGCGGCGTGATCGTCTGCCTGAGCGTCGTCGTGCTGATCACCCACAGCATCGGCCCTGCGCCGAACAGAAAGAAGCTCGCCCCCGCAAGCACCGGGGTCGGGATCCAGATCGTCAGGGCCATGAGGAGTGCTGCTGCGACACCCGTGAAGGGGCCGATCGCAATGACCGTTCCGAACGGCAACGCCGCCATGACACGCGGCGCAATCAGCACCCCGATCATCATGCCGACGCCGTACATGGCGAGCGTGGCACCCAGTGTCGTTGCCGACTGACCGAGGTTCTGAACGGCATGTGGAACGAAAACCGCGAGGAGTAGGAAATAGGCCGAATTGAACACGAACTGCGTCGCGAAAATGGGCGCGAGCAGCGGATGCCCAAAGACAAAGGCGGCGCCCTCGCGGATGTCCCGAAGCGGCTTGCTGTAGGTCTTCACCGCGCGCACGGGTTCGCGCAAGCCGGATAGCAGCAGCGCCGCAACGGCCGACAGGAGCGCTGCCACGGCGAAGGCCGAGGCCGCTCCGATCCAGCCGACCAGGATACCGCCGAGCGCAGGCCCCGCTGTAAAGGCAGTGGTGCGCCCAAGCTCGACGCGCGCGTTCGCCGCGGGAAGCACCTTGGCTGGCACCAGCACCGGAACGAGCGCGGGGGCTGCGACGCTGAAGACGACTGTCCCGCTGACGGCAACGAAACCGAGCCCTGCAAGCAGAGGCCACGTCAGCAGGCCGGCCGCGAGGAGGGCGATGATCCCGGCCAGCGACAGTGCCCGCACGACCTCTGCGGCAGCCATCAGGTGCTTGCGCATCATGCGGTCTGCCATCAGCCCCGCCGGGAGCGCCAGGAGCACGAAGGGCAGCGTGAGGATCGCTTGCAAAAGCCCCGTTTCACCGACAGTCGTACCGAGCAGCAGCACGGCAAGGATCGGTGCCGCGGCAAGGGCAATCTGGTCTGCCGATTGCGCGGCGAGATTGGACCATGCCAGCCGGTTGAATCCCGCAGGGAGCTTCGGGCTGGCGTCATAGTGGCCGGGAACTGGGTGGCCGGGAACTGGCATGGCTGATCTCTCGCTTGCAACGCAGTCCCGGATATCCGGTCTGGAGCCCTGACATCGACCCGAAAGCTGTGCTCGGATCGACACGGATTGCCGTGACCCGGTTTGACGAGGCCGGAGCAGGCAATGTACTTCTGTTGCATCTGCGAACAGCCGGAGATGGCGGCCCTTTGAGCCGGCGCTAACTGAACTCATGTCTCGCATTGTCACTGCAGAGCCGCGGCGCGGCACGGATCCAGCCGAGGGCGGCTACCTCCTGCGCGTTGGGGAGCGCGTCCGCTTGATGCGGGCGCAGCGGGGCATGTCGCGCAAGGTGCTGTCGCAGGCGTCGGGCGTGTCGGAGCGTTATCTGGCGGAGCTGGAGCGCGGGGCTGGCAATGCCTCTCTGCTGGTTATCCGGCAGATCGCGGCTGCGATGGGTGCGCCGATCGCGGAGCTCGTCTCAGGTGAGCCGGAAAAGTCGATGGATCTCAAGCTCGCCATCTCGCAGCTCGAGCGGCTGTCGGCGGACGAGCTGCGGGATGCACGGGAGCTGCTGTCTCAGCGGTTCGGACGGCCTGGCCTCTCGAAAGCGGGGCGCGTCGCGCTCATCGGGCTTAGGGGCGCCGGCAAGACGACGCTCGGCCAGGCGGCCGCGAAGGCGTTGGAGATCCCGTTTGTCGAGCTCGATCGGGAGGTCGAACGCGCGGCGGGCATGGATCTCGCCGAGATTTTCTCGCTCCGTGGGCGGGCTGTTTTCCGGCAGCTCGAGCTGCAGTGCCTGGAGCACGTCATCGCCACGCATGAGCGGGTCATCATCGCCGCGGGCGGCAGCCTCGTCACCGAGCCGGCAACCTTCGACCTGCTGCTCGCCTCCTGCTTCGTCGTGTGGTTGCGGGCGACACCAGAGCAGCATATGCAACGCGTTGCGGCGCAGGGCGATATGCGACCGATGGCGGCGAGCCGGCAGGCTATGGATGACCTGGAGGCCATTCTGGACAGCCGCGCTGCACTCTACGCCAGGGCCAACGACGCGCTCGACACCTCGCACATGGATGAGGCACAGGCGGTTGCGGCGCTGATCGCCATGCTGGACGGCCGCCGCGCCTGAGGGCGCCAAGCGCTTGTATTTCAGGCCAGAATTTTACAGCCGCCGCAGGCCGCAGCAGTGGAACCTCCGTGGAACGCCGCGTTTTCACTCGCGTTCTAGTTGGTGACATTCGGAGGCTGATCATGAGTATGCAAGAGGACAATCGGCCTGGCCGGCCCACAACGCACACGACCCCGGCGGGGGCTCCCCGGGCGACCACGTCGCGAATGCCGGTGCAGGAAAACGACATGGCGTCAGACCTGATGGTCGCGCCGGCGGGCTGGCGGCTGTCGTGGGGTGCCGTGTTCGCGGGCGTCATCGTCGCCCTTGTCACCCAACTTATCCTCAACCTCCTCGGCCTCGGCGTCGGGTTGGCCGGGGCGCCAGCCGCGAGTACGAGTACGGGCTCGATGGAATGGTTTGGCACCGGCCTCGGGATCTGGTGGGCGATTACGGGAATCATCGCGGCGGCGGTGGGCGGCTGGTTCGCGGGGCGGACGCTCGGCTCGGGCGATCGCAACGACGGCATGATTCACGGCTTGCTGTCGTGGGCGGGGGCTACGCTGGTCGTTGCGTTCCTGCTCACCACGGCCATGGGCGGCGCCCTCGGCGTACAGCCGATCCAGCAGCAGGCCTTGGCACCCCTCGGGCAGGCCGGACAGCAAGTGTTCGGGCAGGCGGGACAAGGCGGACAGGGCGCAGGCGGCGCGCCAAGTGGTCAGCCGGCGCAGCCCGGCGCTGAGCAGCAGCCCGGAGCGCAGCCGCAGGCCGGGGGCCAGCCGGCTCTGACACCGCAGCAGCAGCAGCAGGCGCAGCGGGCCGTGGGCGCCATCTCCGGCGCGGCCATCGCGAGCTTCATCGCATTGCTGATCGGCGCAGCGGCGGCGGCTTCCGCGGGCCGAGCTGGGGTGTCGGCGGC
>JAEZHL010000296.1 GCA_023416575.1 Pseudomonadota bacterium | reverse complement strand
GAGAAGCTGACCCAGATCGCCGCCTATGGCGCGCTGCTGGTCAAGGTGGACGGCCACTACAGCCATTCCTATGCCGTGGCCGAGAGGCTGGCGGCGGAGCACGGCCTCGTCAATCTCACGACGACTTTCCTCAATCCTTACGGGGTCGATGCCCTGAAGCTGACGGGCGAGGAGATTGCCGAGCAGCTCGGGGGCCGCGTGCCGGACTACGTCACCGTGCCGACAGGGGCGGGGCCACTGGTCAAGGGCATCGTGCAGGGATTTGCGGAGCGCTCCGGCGGGCGCGTTCCAAAGCTGGTTGCCGTTCAGGCCGCAGGCTGCGCGCCCATCGTTCGGGCATTCGAGACGGGCGCAGACGAAGTCGAAGCCTGGGACAGCCCACGCACGATCGCATCGGGCATATCGGACCCGTTGATCGGATACGAGCGCGACGGCACCTATACGCTGCGGCTCGTCCGGGGCAGCGGCGGCCTCGCGGTGGCGGTCGACGACGACGAGATCAGGGCTGCGATGTCCGACCTCGCACATCAGCAGGGGCTGCTGGCAGAGCCGACGGGGGCAAGCTCGGTGGCAGCCGCGCGGGCGCTGCTCACATCCGGCCGCATACCGCTCGATTCGGTGATCGTCTGCATGGTCACCGGGCACGGCTACAAGGACATGAAGATCTACCGGGACATGCCGAGCCGGGTCCGCCATCTTCCGAGCCAGCCCGAGGGCGCTGAGCTCGCAAGCCTGACAAAAGTCTGAACTGGCTCAGCTTGGACGAAGCGGAGTCTGATCGTCGGGTCCGGTCAGCGCATTCAGGGTGTCCTCGACGACCTGCAGGTAGGTCACGCACAGTTGCCAGTCCGGAGCGACCGGCCCCGCTATCACCGGCAAGCGCGTGTGCTGACTGGTGTCTTGCTCCTTGGTGCCAGCTTCGGCGAGTGACGCGCACACCTGCTGGATGAGCCCGAGCCGCTCGCCGAGCCCGGGCGGCGGTGGCGCTCCTTTTGACCGCAGAGCCGCGACCGATGCCTCGGTGAACATCAGCGCGGCGGCATAAAGCCGGACCGCGTGTTGATCGTACCTCTTCGCCTTTTCGCTCACCTCTCTGCCGGCGATACGGCCGCGTAACGACCAGCGCGCGATTCCGCGGGCCGATGCAACCCCGGTGCGGAGCGCGACAAGGCCGTCGTGCGCCTGGGAGAGAATCTGGGTCCCTTTGGTGGCTCGATCGAGATCCTGATCCGGGAACGCTTGGCCGAATTCGGAAAATCCCGCCGCGAGCTGCCGGAAGTAGTCGCGGGAGGCGTTATCGATCTCGCGCAGTGGATCGGGCGTCATCAGGATCTGACTGACAAAAAGCCCGATACTTGCCCCAAGGGCCACGTCGAGCAAGCGGGCCTGTCCGCCGGCGCTCGATCCGAGTGCGAGCACCAGGACAGCCGATACGCCGGCCTGGATCGAGATGACCGGCGGCCCTCCGTAGGACCTCGCAAGAACCATGGACAGGAATGCGGCCACGCTCATCTGGACGAGCAGCGGTGCCTTGAGAAACTGGAGAGCAAGCTCCCCGATTACGATGCCGGTCGTGACCCCGAGCAGAAGGCCAACAGCCTGCCGACCGCGGCTTGGCAGACCGGGAGAGAGGCAGACGATTCCCGTGATCGCCGCGAAGATCGGCCGTGGATGGCCGAACAGCAGCTCAGCCAGAACCCATGCAAGACTAGCAGCAAGTGAGGCCGCAATGGCATTCGGCACTGCGTCCTTCCACCGTTCGACGAGTCTAGCTGTAAACTGTTGAATCGGACGTCTCCCATCACCGACACCCCCATTAAACCTCGGCGCCGGGATTCATTTCCGCGCGGAAGCTGGGCCAGACGGCGCGGGCGCTGGCCGGGGAAAGACCCCGGCCAGATCCTGGCGTTCGGGCGCGTTGAAGGGATTCAGCCGGTCGCGTGGGCAGACAGAGCGCCGGGACGCTTGACCGCTGAGATTTCGGAACCCGTCTTGGATATCCGATGCACGGCTTCCGCCAGCGGTTCGACAGCCACGGCCATGTGATGTGCGTTGGCGTGTACCATCATGACGCCATCGCACATGATGCCGACATGGCCCGGCCAGAAGATGAGGTCACCGCGCTGCAGGCCATCGAGCGAACGGCCGATGGTGATTTGGCGGCCGATCTGAGCCTGCTGCATGTCGGTATCGCGCGGCGCCGTCAGGCCGGCAGCTTCCATCGAGACTTGCACCAATCCGGAGCAGTCGAGGCCGATCCGCGTACGGCCGCCCCACAGGTAGGGTGTGCCGATGAGCCGTTCCGCGATGTCGACGAAATCCCGGTACCAGCGTGTCTGCTCGCTGACATGGCGATCGAAGACGAAGCCGCCCGTCGCAAGGCGATAGAACCGGTCGACCCGCTCCACCACAGCGAGTGGCGCCGTGATGCTCAGGTGCATGATGGGCGGGGTTTTGATGTCCGGGGCAGGGTAGAGGAATGTGCCCAGGGCGGAAACCTTGTGCGTTGCCGGCCGAACGTCTGCGGAAAGGCTGTCGGCCGGGAGATAGCCGACGTAGCCGTCGCGCTCGAGCTGGCCCCAGACCCAGCCGTCCGCCTCGTCGTAGACGGTCACGACCTCGCCAAACAAGGCTTCCGTTTCGAAGCCGGCACTCGCCGCCGGCCGCCGCCGCAACGCCACGGCCGGGCGCACCACCTGACGGCGCATGCCGGCGACGAAGCGCCGTGCCTCCACCTTCCCGCGCAAATATTCCGCGGCCAGATCCTCCCGGTAGGGATTGAGGCGGGAGTCGAGCTTCGGTCTGGTGATGTCCGTCGTCAAAGCGGGTTTCTCTCAGGTTTTGTGTAGGTGCGCCGCAGCACCTCGAACACAGCGCGCGCCGCGTGCGGCTCGCCGCCCTTGGGGCCGAGCGGCCGGGCCGATTGCCGCCAGCCGTAGATGTCGAGATGCGCGAACGTGCCGGCGTTGCGCACGAAGCGGCGCAGGAAGAGCGCGGCGGTCACGGAGCCGGCGAACGAGCTGTCGGAAACGTTGTTCATGTCGGCCACCTCGCTGTCCAGGTGGCGCTCGTAGCCGGCCCAGAGCGGCATCCGCCACACCGGATCGCCGATCTCGAGGCCCGCGGCCGCGAGCTCGGCGGCAAAGGCGTCGTCATCCGTGTAGAGCGGCGGCACGTCAGGGCCGAGTGCTACGCGGGCCGCGCCCGTCAACGTCGCGAAGGAGATCAGCTGGTCGGGCCGCTCCTCGTCGGCGAGCGTGAGCGCGTCGGCGAGCACCAGGCGCCCCTCGGCATCCGTATTGCCGATCTCGACGGTCTTGCCGGAGCGGCTCCGGAGGACGTCGCCCGGACGGAAGGAATTGCCGGAGACACTGTTCTCGGCGGCAGGGATCAGCACGCGCAACCGCACCGGCAGACCGAGGCCCATGATCATGTGCGCCAGTGCCAGTGCTGCCGCTGCGCCGCCCATGTCCTTCTTCATGAGCAGCATGCCGCTTGCCGGCTTGATGTCGAGCCCGCCGGTGTCGAAGCAGATGCCCTTGCCGACGAGCGTGACTTTCGGGGCATCGGCCGCCCCCCAGACGAGGTCGATCAGGCGCGGAGCCCGCGTGCTCGCCTGTCCGACGGCGTGGATCATCGGAAAATCACGCGCCAGCTCATCGCCAGTGACGACGTTGACGGCAGCGCCGTGCCATCCGGCGAGCTGACGGGCGGCCGCCTCCAGCTCGGCAGGTCCGAGATCGCTCGCCGGGGTATTGATGAGATCGCGGCCGAACCAGATGGCCTCGACGATCCGCTCCACGGCGGTCCGGTCGACACCGGCCGGCAGTACGAGACCTGGCGGCGCCTCGGCACCATTCGGCCGGCGGCCGTTGGTTTTGTACTTGCGGAACCGGTAGGCACCGAGGCCCCAGGCGATCGCGGCTGTTTCAGGAGCCGTGACCGGCGCGGCGAAGGCGTAGCGGCCTGCCGGGAGGTTAGCGGCAAGAAGGCCGACGAGCAGGGACGACGGACCGCAGGGGTCGCCGCCGCTGGCGCCATTACCGGTGCCGAGGACGACGCCGGCCATCGTGCCGCCGGGACCCGGGATCGCCACTTGCCGCCGCGCGGTGCCCTTGAAGCCGACGGAGGCAAGCCATGCGCGCTGGTCATCGCTGAGACCGCCGGGCTCCTCACCCTCGGCGGCGAGCCAGATGCACCGGGTCTCCGCGGCGGGATCGGGGGAAAGGAACAATCCTTCGGGAAGGAGATTGCTGTTCATAGCTTCTTTCGAGCTTGGGGTGCGCCGGTCTTCTGGGCTGGCGCAGCCATTCAAGACGTATGCTGGACAAACCGCTAGGGTATTGCCTGCGACATAGCACATCAGGGTGCAGCGACGAGGGTAGCCGGATTCGCAGGTGCCCCGTGCCTTCTTTCCGGATGCTGTCATGTTCCGACAGACAGGATATGTTGATTATCGCCCGAGAACGAGCGTGCCGAGGAGTGAAATGGCCAAGCGCGATCCCCTCCTGCTGTTCCTGAGAGCCGTTGCGATCTTCCTCTTCGCCGCCATCGCGGTGCCAGAGGCCGGGCTGCGCGCCCAGGATGTGCGACCGAGCGAAACGGCGCTCCGCCTGCCCCCCGACGTGGTCACCGAGCACACCCTCGCTCTGCCGGATCGCACTTTGCAGTTCAATGCGACCGCGGGCTCGATCCCGATCACCAACAGCCGGGGCGACGTGCTGGCCGAGATGGGCTACGTCGCCTACACGCTCGCCGGCGCGCCCTCGGGCCAGCGCCCGGTGACATTCGTGCTCAACGGGGGGCCGGGCTCCTCGTCGGCATGGCTGCAGATCGGCGCCATCGGGCCGTGGCGGATCGAGATGGAGAAGGCGGCCGAACGGCCCTCGGCGCCGGTCCACCTGCTGCCGAATGCCGAGATGTGGCTCGACTTCACGGATCTCGTGTTCATCGATCCCGTCGGCACCGGCTACAGCATCATAGTGCGCGAGGGGGGCGATAAGGGCCAGGATGAAAGACGGCGGCGCGAGGGCCGCGAGGGTGGCAGCGAGGAGGGGGGGCCGAGCTACTTCTGGTCGGTTTCGGGTGACATAGATTCAATCGCCGAGTTCATCCAGAAGTGGGTCAACAAGAACGACCGGCTGACCTCGCCCAAGCTGCTGGTCGGCGAAAGCTACGGCGGCTTCCGCGGCCCGCGGCTCGCCCGCAAGCTGTTCAGCGAGCACGGCATCGCCCTTAACGCCGTGGTCCTCTTGTCCCCTGTACTCGACTTCGGCGGCCGTAGCGATCGCAACCCGCCGCTGTCCTTCGTCTCGATCCTGCCATCGCTGGCGGCGGCCGAGATGGAGCGCCGGGGCGAAGACGTCTCACGCGAGCGCCTGAAGAGCGTCGAGGAATATGCGAGGGGCGATTACCTGGAGGACCTGATGCGCGGGCCGCGCAACTCCGCCGCCCTCGACCGGATCGTGCCGAAGGTGTCGGAGATCACCGGGCTCCCCCCTGATGCTGTGAGACGCCGCGCCGGCCGCATTGACGGGCGCGCGTACAGCGAGGAGATCAACGGACCCGATGGCAAGACGGCGAGCATGTACGATGCCAGCATCCTAGGTCTCAATCCTGATCCGACCTCTGGCCGCGCGCCCTTCAGGGATCCGTTCCTGACGGCGCTCAACGCGCCGATGACGACCGCGATGCTGGAACTCTACAGGTCCAAGCTCGGCTACCGGACCGATCGTCCGTATATCAAGCTCAGCGGAGAAGTTAACCGGAGCTGGATCTGGGGCAATTCTTCCGGGGCTCCGGAATCGGTCAGCCAGCTTCGGGATGCGCTGGCGCTCGACCAGAACCTACGGGTGCTGGTCATGCATGGCTACACCGACCTCGTCACACCCTATTTCGCGAGCGAGCTGGTACTCGATGAGTTGCCAGCCATCGGCGAAGGACAGCGGGTCAGCAGCGTCGTCTATCCTGGCGGGCACATGTTCTACAGCCGCGATGCGTCCAGGAAAGCCATGCGCGAGGATGCGTTGAACCTTGTCGAGCGGATCATCGTCCAGGCGAACGAGGCCAAGCCGCAAGCCACTGCGCCGGCACCGTCCATCGCGAACTGAACGCGATCGGGGGCCGGGGAAGCTGAAGCTCGCGTGAGCGGCGAGCCCAGGTCCGCGGCCTCAGACACTTCGCTTCAAGCCGGTGCGATCCAGACGTGATTGTCGTGGAAGGCGGCGCCGCCGAACGGGGCTGCCTGGAAGGCGCTCGTCAACGTATTGATGCCTTCCTCCCCCTCGAAGAGCGCATTCGGCGGAATGCTCTCGACGATGACGACACCGCGTTGCAGGCCATCGAACGCCTCCGCGTGGAGCACGATCTCGCCGCGCTCGTTGCCCATCCGGATGCGCGCGCCGTCACTTATGCCGAGGGCACGTAGATCGTCACTGTGGATCTTCGCGCGCGGACGGCCCTCCCGCGCGCGGCTCGTCGGCATCTCGTTGAACGACGAGTTGAGATAATTCCGCGCCGGCGAGGTTGCGAGCCGGAACGGGTGCCGCTCGTCCGCCTTCTCGTTGACGTCCCAGTGGTCCGGCAGCGCCGGGGGCAGATGCGCGATGCCCCAGTCGTGCTTGCGTCCTGCCGGCACCTCGGGCCAATTCGGGCGGAACCGGAACTTGCCGTCAGGGTAGGCGAAGCCGTTGATATAATGGGACGTCTCGAAGTCCGGCTGGCAGTCGATCCAGCGCTTTTCCTCGAGCTCCTCGAGCGTGCCCCAGCCTGACCGCTGCAGCGTCTGATCGATGATCTCGCGCGGAGTCATCTCGAAGCCCGGATGGCTGGCGCCGACGCGCTTGGCCAGCTCCACGACCACGTCGTGGTTGGAGCGGCACTCGCCGGGCGGCTCGATCAGCTTCGGCCCCAGCAGAATGCTCTGCTGCCCGCCGGCCTGATAAAGGTCGTCGTGCTCCAGGAACATGGTCGCCGGCAGCACGATGTCGGCCATCTCGGCGGTCGCGGTCATGAACTGCTCGTGCACGCACACGAACAGGTCCTCCCGCGCGAAGCCCTTCTTTACTAGCCGCTGCTCCGGCGCCACCTGCACCGGGTTCGTGTTCTGGATGAAAAGGGCCGTCACGGGCGGACCGTCACCGAGATCTTTGCGATCTCCCGTCAGCACCGGGCCGATGCGGGACATGTCAAGCACGCGCACTGTGGGGTCGGCGACGTCGAGCCCCTCGATCAATGTCTTGTCCCAGTGGAAGATCGCGCCGTTGTTGTGGAAAGCGCCGCCGCCCTCGTGCAGCCAGGCACCCGTGACGGAGGCGATGCACGCTGCAGCGTGCATGCTCACCGAGCCGTTGCGTTGGCGCGCGAAGCCGTAGCCGAGGCGAAGGTAGGTGCGCGGCGTAGTGCCGATCATGCGCGCGAACGTCTCGATCTCCTCGACGCTGAGGCCGGTGATCGCACTGGCCCACTCAGGCGTGCGCGTCTTGAGGTGCGCTTCGAGTTCGTGCGGACAATCGGTATAGCGCTCGAGGTAGGGCCAGTTCGCATAGCCGTCGCGGAACAGCACATGCATGACCGCGCAGGCGAGCGCGCCATCCGTGCCGGGCCGCAGGCAGAGGCCCAGGTCGGCCTGCGCCATGGTGCCATTGCGGTAGATGTCGATGGCGACGATCTTCGCGCCTCTGGTTTTCCGCGCCCGCGTGGCGTGGGTCATCACGTTGACCTGGGTGTTGACGGGGTTGGTGCCCCAGATCACCACCAGGTCCGACTTTGCCATCTCGCGCGGGTCAGGGCCGGCGAGCTTGCCCGTCCCCGCGATGAAGCCGGTCCAGGCCAGCGTCGTGCAGATGGAGCTGAACATTTGCGAGTAGCGCTTGGCGTGCCGCAGCCGGTTGATGCCGTCGCGCATCACGAAGCCCATGGTGCCCGCGTAGTAGTAGGGCCAGACAGCTTCCGGCCCATACTTCCGCTCTGCCGCGAGCAGCGCCTCGGCCGTGATGTCGAGGGCATCCTCCCAGGAGATGCGCTCGAACTCGCGCGCGCCTTTGGGACCCTTGCGCCGCAGCGGATAGATCAGCCGGTCGGGGTGGTGAACGCGCTCCGCATAGCGGGCGACCTTGGAGCAGATGACGCCGGCCGTGTAGGTGTTGTCCTTCGCGCCATGGATGCGGCCGATACGGCCATTGCCGATCAGCTCGACCTCCAGCGCGCATGTCGAAGGGCAATCGTGGGGACAGGCGGAGTAGCCGACGGGAACCTTGGCATCCATGTTTCGTTCCAGTGCGATCAGCGGGCACGGATTTCAGGACGCTAGCGAGTTTCCTCGCCCAACGAAAGCGTAACCAGAACGCGGATGTAAATCATAAGCTGGACCGTTGCCTGATATTATCAGCGCGGCGGCACGTGGAGATGAGAATGAGGTATTTGCTTGCCATGCTGATCGCGTTCGGCGTCTTCGCGGCTTTGCCCGGCGATGCCGATGCCCGTAAGAAGTCGCGCTCGCCGTACGTCTGTCGCGACTGCGGACCACCGCCCTACGCCTATCAGCCACAGCCGCGCTATTACCGCGATTACCGCGCGTACCGCGGCGTCGACGACTCCACCGATTGTATCATCGCACGCGATCTCGATCCCGGCGGCAACTATTCGGGCTATCCGTGCTGGGCGCAAAGAGCGCTGGCGCCGAAAAAGTTCAACTGAGAGCGGGCCCCGGTTAGTGGGGCGCCCGACGGCCTCAATCCGGCATGAACGGCAGGTCCGTATCCTGCGGCCGCGCCCCGAGCTGCGTCAGAAGGCAGTGCACCTGACCGCGATGATGTGTCTGGTGATTGAAGACGTGCGTGATGAGCAGCCATTTCGGCCGAACCACATCGCGGCCCGTCGCGCCGGAATACCACCCCAGGTCGCCCGTGAGTGCCGTGGGCTCCAGGGCATTGGCCCAGGCAACCAAGGCGTCGTCGGTCGCCGCTCGCTCGCGCTTCAGCTCGCTCCAGTCGTCAAAGTAGGCGAGGGACTCCCGGATACTCGACGGTCCTGGCCGGGGCCAGCCGGCGATCCGGTGCATCCAGATCCGGTCGGCCCACAGCAGGTGATTGAGGGTCGCGTGTATCGAGCCGAAGAAGGCGCCGCGCGCCTCCTTGCGCTGTGCGTCATCGAGGGTGTCCGCCGCGCCATAGATGGAACGGTTCTGCCAGCGATTGTAGCGGGCCATCGTTTGAACATGGCCGGGACTGATCACTGGCGCTCCTCATGAGAACTGCGCTGCCGCCTCACGCTGTGAGGTAAGCAGTGCAGGGGTTGTTAGCCGACGATCTCGTTCAGACCGAAGTTGAGCGCGATTTCACGGTCCGCCGAGGCCGGGCTGTCGGAACCATGGACCGAGTTCTCGCCCACCGAACGGGCGTGGATCTTGCGGATCGTGCCCTCGGCGGCCTTGGCCGGGTCGGTCGCACCCATTACCTCGCGGTACTTCGCGATGGCGTTTTCCCCCTGCAAAACCTGCAGGACAATCGGGCCGGACGTCATGAAGTCACAGAGTTCGCCATAAAACGGACGCGCTTTGTGCTCCTCGTAGAACTTCTCTGCCTGCGCCCGGGTCCAGCGCACGCGCTTCTGCGCCACGATGCGCAGGCCGGCGTTCTCGATCAGCGCATTAATGGCGCCAGTCAGGTTCCGCTCGGTGGCGTCCGGCTTGATGATGGAGAATGTATGCTCGATGGCCATCTGTGGTCTCTGCCCTCAATTTTGCCGCGGATTGTGCCGGGTTATAACGGTGCCACCGCAGGCCAGCAAGTGAGGCTGCCATGAAACCGATCGAGGAAAAGGTTGCCAGCGCCGAGGTCCAGGAGATCTTCGACGACATCAAGCGCACCCGCGCAGTCGACGACGTGAACAACTTCTGGAAATACCTTGCCAACGAGCCCCGGATGATGAAGTCCACCTGGGATGCTCTCAAGACGATCATGGGTCCGGGCGCGCTCGACCCGTTGACGAAGGAACTCGTCTACCTGGCGGTCTCGATCACCAACAATTGCGAGTACTGCATGGCGCGTCATGGTGCTGCGGCGCGCGCCAAGGGTGCGACCGATGCGCAGCTCAACGAGCTCTATGCCGTGGTTGGCCTCGCCAACATGACGAACCGGCTCGCAAATGCCTACCGCGTGCCAGTCGACGAGCAGTTCCGGGAGACGAGCTGAACGATGAAGGTGCGGATCAAGTTCTGGGTGCCGCCACAGGAGCCATTGGCGTTCAAAGCCTTAAACCGGTGCTTGCCGCAATGCGGAACGGCACCTTATGCTCGAGTTCGACGGTCAGGTTCGTGAGCGAGCAATGGTGGGGTCGGCTCCTCAAATAGAGTGGTATATCGCGCGCGACGGGCAGCAGTACGGGCCGCTTTCGGACCCGGAATTGCGCAAGTTCGTCGAGCTCGGGCATCTGCGTCCAACCGACTTGGTGTGGCGACAGGGATTTCCGGACTGGCGTCCCGCGCCCTCCGTTTTCCCGACGACGGCGCACGCCGGGCAGGAGCCGGCGGCAGCGCGCCCGGCCCCGCAGCAGCCCGCGCGACCCGCTCCGCAGCCCGAGCCATCGCATCAGGCACCGCAGGCAGGGCGCTACGCGGCACAACCAGAGTCCGCACGCCAGATGGCGCAGCCCACGCGGCATGCGCCCCACTCGGAACCATCGCACCAAGCGCAATCGGCGCGCTACGCGCCGCAACCCGAGCCATCACGCCAGGCGCCGCAACCGGCCCGCCATGTGGCGCAAGCCGACCCGCGCCACGCGCCGCAGTTCGTTCGCCAGGCCGCTGCGGCCCAGGCTGCGACAGCCGCGCGGCAGACGCGCCCGGCAGAGCCCGCCCGGATGGCGCCCAGTCAGGTGGCCGTTCCTGCTGGCTCTCCGTATGACGACGAAACGGCGGACTTCGACGACGAGGATCACGAGACCGAGGTGCCGTCACCCGGTCGCGTGCGCCGGTTGGCACGAGCGATGGCGCTGGTCCTGCTGCTCGGTGGCGCGAGCTGGGTCGCGGTCGACTATGTTCCGAGCCTGACGCGCTTCATCTCGCTGAGCGGGGGTACCTCGGCCGGCTCGAACAGCGATGAGCCGCTGCAACTCGCGGGCGGCAGCTCGGAGGAGCTCGATGCATCGTTCCAGCGCACGGCTCTGTGGCGCTTGATCAGGGCCGACTTCCCCGATTGGTATCAGGCGCGGCTGGATGAGGCGGTGCGGCTCAAGTCCGAGGGCCAGGACGATGCCGCTGTCGCGCGCCACCTTGCCCAGGCCCTCGTCGGGCTGCGGCGGGAGAATGCAAACCAGGCGCTCGCGGCCTCCCCGGAGGCGTTGCGGGCGGTTGCCGGCAGCTTCCTCGACAGTCTGAAGCACTTGTCTGCCTACAGCTCACAGGCGTGCTTCGGATTCATCAGCCAGGGCGAGACGAGCCCGCAGGTGCTCGAGCTGATGGGTGCGCCGGAGCATGCGGAGCCGCTCCAGCGGCAGACGACGGCGACATTCGTGGCCGTGTCCGAGGGGCGCCGGTCACCACAGACGCATCTGCCCCCGAAGCAGACGGATTACCAAGCCTTGACCAGCGCGCTGACGACTGGGCTCGGCTGGACCGACAGGGACCTGCAACTGTTCTCGAATCCGCGGGCGCTGGCCCAGGCCGCGCCGGAGCAGGTCTGCAAAATGGTGCAGGACTGGTTCAC
>JAEZHL010000155.1 GCA_023416575.1 Pseudomonadota bacterium | reverse complement strand
TCACAGCCCTGCCGCGCATACGCGACGCGGTGCCAAATGCGGCGTATCTCATCGTCGGCGCCGGCGACGATGAGCCCCGATTGGAAAAGCTCGCCGAGTCGCTGCAGGTCAGGGAACACGTCGTGTTCGCGGGACAGTGCTCGGGCTCTGAGCTGCCCGACTACTTCGCGCTCGCGGATGTTTTCGCAATGCCGAGCACCGGCGAAGGTTTCGGCATCGTGTTCCTGGAGGCGGCCGCAATGGGCCTGCCGGTGATCGCAGGAAACCTCGACGGCAGTGTCGATGCTCTCGCCGACGGTGCTCTTGGCCGGCTCGTCGATCCCACCTCACCAGATCAGATCGCCGATGCCATTATCGATGCGCTCGAAGGCAGGATGCAAGCCAATGCCGGCGCAGCGCATCGCTTCTCGTTCGCGAACTTTTCCAGGCAGGTGGATGAGCTTGTCGCAAGCCTTCACTGACAAAGGGTCGGACCTGGACACCACCAGCCCGTTAGCGGGGCAGCCATGCCCGCACGCAGACGCAACGGGCACTGGCGAGCGCCTGTTAATTCTCGAGCCAGGGCGTGCGGAGCGGAACTACTGGTCCGACCTCTGGCAATATCGCGAGCTGTTCGCCATCCTCGCTTGGCGCGACATCGCCGTGCGTTACAAGCAGACGGTGATCGGCATTGCCTGGGCGGTCGTGCGCCCGCTGCTGACGATGGTCATCTTCACCATCGTGTTCGGAAAGCTCGCCAACCTGCCGAGCGACGGTGGCGTCCCCTACCCTGTGCTCGTCTTCGCCGGCATGCTGCCCTGGTTTCTGTTCTCTAGTATTCTCGGCGACGCCTCGAACAGCCTCGTCGGGAATGCCAACCTCATCAGCAAAGTTTATTTCCCACGCCTGATCGTCGCGGCCGCGCCGGGCGTCGTGGCGCTCGTCGACTTCCTCATCAATCTTGCCATTCTGTTCGCGATCATGGCCTGGTACGGCTTCTGGCCCAACTGGCAGATCATCTTCCTCCCGCTTTTCATGGGCCTCGCCGTGTTAGCCAGCCTTGGACCGGCGCTCTACATCACTGCCCTCAATGTGAAGTATCGCGATTTCCGCTTCATCGTGCCGTTCGTCATTCAATTCGGGCTCTACGCCTCACCCGTCGGCTTCTCGAGCGCCGTCGTCCCGGAAGACTGGCGGTTCTGGTACAGCCTCAATCCGGTCGTCGGCGTCATTGACGGCTTTCGCTGGTGCCTGCTCGGCGGTGAAAGTCAACTTTATCTTCCGGGTTTCCTCGGCAGCCTTCTCGTCGTCGCCCTCACGCTCTGGCTGGGCATCCGCTACTTCCGGCGCACCGAGCGGACTTTCGCGGACCTGATGTAGCGCATAGCAATGGCAAACGACGTCGTCATCCGCGCCGAGGGTCTCGGCAAGAAATACCTCGTCGGACATCGCGCCGATCGGGAGCGCCACCCGGTCCTCCGCGATGTGATAGCGGGCACCGTCCGGCAGCTTGCCCGCTCGGCCATCGACATGGCGCACGGCCGTCAACTCGTCCAAGGCGACAACGTGGAAGAGTTCTGGGCACTGAAGGACGTCTCGTTCGAGATCCGGCGCGGCGAGGTGGTCGGCATCATCGGCCGCAACGGCTCCGGCAAGTCGACCTTACTCAAGATCCTGTCACGCATCACCGAGCCAAGCGCGGGGCGCGCCGAAATACGTGGTCGCGTGGCGAGCCTGCTCGAAGTCGGCACTGGCTTCCACCCCGAGCTCTCAGGCCGCGAGAACATTTACCTCAATGGCGCCATTCTCGGCATGACGCGGGCCGAGATCAAGCGCAAGTTCGACGAGATCGTCGCCTTCGCAGAAGTTGAGACGTTTCTCGACACGCCGGTGAAGCGATACTCGTCAGGCATGTACATGCGGTTGGCGTTTGCCGTGGCGGCCCACCTCGAGCCGGAGATCCTCGTAGTCGACGAAGTGTTGGGAGTTGGGGATGCGGAGTTCCAGAAGAAGTGGTTGGGGAAGATGAGGGACGTCGCTAGCGACGGACGGACGGTGCTGTTCGTCAGCCATAACATGAATTCTATCCAAGCGCTTTGCACTAATGTGATCCTCCTTCACAGGGGTAATCTGCTCCGAGCCAGCGCTAACGTCAGTGAAGTCATTAACAGCTACAACGCGGCAAGGAGTAGCCAGAGCACAAGCTGGATCCGCCAGCCGGACGCGCCTTCGAATGGCGCAGCAACCCTCGATCAGTTTTACATCGGTAATGCTTCGGGGACCCCAATCACTCATCCTGTCACGAATGACCGCGAAACGTATCTTCATTTCAAGTTCACGATCAGCGACAGCCTTCCCGATCTCGCAGTCGGCTTTGTCATCTACGCTGAAGACGGCACCGAACTCTTCACCTCGTATAGCTTCGATAACACTCCAGGCACATATTACAAGCTCTCACCTGGCAAAGCTTGGTTTCGTGTCCTCTTGCCGCGCCGCACCCTGAATGAGGACGAATACAGCTTAGAGCCTATGGTTATGCGTCACTATAGCGGCCAATGGCTTTATCAGCCGGGAGCCAACGCGCCCCGCATATGCCTCACGATCAGGGGTGGCCTCAGCGACTGCTCCCTATGGCAAGAGCCGCGCCCTGGACTGCTGGCGCCTGTCTTACAATGGGCTCTCCTGGAGCCGAGGTCGTCTGCTGCAGGAGGTCCCGATGAAGATACTCATTGTCAACGATAATTACTTCCCCTGCATCGGCGGTGTGGAAACACAGCTACGATTTACAGCAAAGCGACTCGCGCTTCACCATTCTGTCTCTGTTGCAGCAATCAATTTCGCAAACACCCTCAACGCTGAACCACCGAAATCGCGGAATCGCCTGACGCCCTCACCCAACAC
>JAEZHL010000136.1 GCA_023416575.1 Pseudomonadota bacterium | reverse complement strand
CTGACCCTGACGCCGAATGAAGCGGCGCGGCATGGGCTGGACATCAATCGGGATGGTCGGCGCCGGTCGGCCTTCGAGCTGCTAGCTTATCCGGACGTCACGCTCGACCGGCTCACCACCGTGTGGCCGGAGATCGGTTCACTCCCGCCGGCTATTGCGGGTCAGCTCGAGGTGGACGCCCGCTATGCGTCGTACGTCCGGCGTCAGGAAGAAGACGTTGCCGCCCTGCGGCGGGACGAGGCTGTGGCTATCCCGCTCGACTTCGATTTCGCCACCTTGCCCGGGCTATCCGGAGAGGTCCGTCAAAAGCTGCGTGCGCATCGGCCGGCGACGTTGGCCCAGGCCGCGCGGATCGACGGCATGACTCCCGCAGCGCTGATGATCTTGCTGAGCCGGCTGAAGCGCCCCACGAGACGTCGGGATAGCGCATGAGCGGCGCGCACGGCATGACGCGGATCGACGGACCGGACGCTTTTCGCCAAGCTTTCGGAGTTTCACGTGAAACGATCGGGCGTTTGGAAAAGTACGAGTCGCTGCTGAGACAGTGGCAAAAGGCGGTTAACCTAGTCGCTCCCGGGACGCTTCCGGAGATCTGGCATCGGCACTTCGCTGACAGCGCCCAACTCGCCGGGCTTGTGCCTGACGCGGTAGAGCGCATGGCCGACCTCGGCTCCGGCGGAGGATTTCCTGGGCTCGTCGTTGCCATTCTTCTGATGGAGCGGCACCACCCTCCGCGCGTAACGCTGCTCGAGAGCGACAACCGGAAGGCGGCATTTCTGCGGGAAGTCGCGCGCCAGACCGGGGCACCTGTGGACATCCTGTCGACAAGGATCGAAAACGCCGAGACTCAGCGTAAAGTAGGGCAAGTGGATGTGGTCACGGTGCGTGCCCTTGCTCCGTTAAGTCGCCTGCTTGGTCTGGCGGCTCCGTTCTTCGCCCCCCAGACAGTTGGGTTGTTCCTGAAGGGGCGCGATATTCACGGCGAAATCGACGATGCAAGGGGGCACTGGCGCTTCGACGTCTCGCTCGTCCCGAGCCAGACGGATCCGAGCGGCCAGATTGCCGTGGTCCGCAATGTGGCAGCCAAGACGGAGGGTTGAGCCTTGACCGGCAAGACCGTGGGGTCCCAGGGACTGCGTGTGATCGCGATCGCCAATCAGAAGGGCGGCGTCGGCAAGACGACGACAGCGATCAATCTCGGCACGGCACTCGCCGCGTCCGGTGAGAGGGTGCTGGTTGTGGACCTCGATCCACAAGGCAACGCATCGACGGGGTTGGGAGTGGGCGTGCAGGAGCGCGTGCGCACCTCCTATGACGTCATGACGGGCCAGTGCGGGATGCGCGAAGCCTCACTCAGGACGGAAGTGCCCGGACTGACGATCGTGCCGGCAAACTCGGACCTGGTCGGTATCGAATCCGATTTGATGGGCGAGCCGACGCGACCGTTCCGTCTTCGGGATGCCATCGGGGCGCTGATCGCACATGAGCGCGCGAACCAGGAAACCGGGACCTCGTATGTGCTGATCGACTGCCCGCCGTCGCTGAACCTGCTGACGCTGAATGCCATGGTGGCGGCGCACGCAGTGCTGGTCCCGGTCCAGTGCGAGTTCTTAGCCCTCGAAGGTATTTCGCAGCTCAAGGACAACATCGATCAGATCAAGGCGACCCTCAATCCGGGTCTTGAGATCCAGGGTGTCGTGCTGACGATGCATGACCAGCGCACGTCGTTGTCACGCGAGGTGGCCCAGAACGTGCGGAGCTTCTTCGGCCCGAAGGTTTACGACACCATGATCCCCCGCAACACGCGGGTCGCCGAGGCGCCATCTCACGGCAAGCCTATTCTGCTCTACGACGTAAGCAGTGCGGGCAGCCAGGCGTACATGCGGCTGGCCGCGGAAATCATCGAGCGGGAAAAGCGCTTCAAGGCAGCGTAGACTCGTTGCGCTGAAGTCTTCAAGGGAACGGAACGACAATGGCTGCTCCACTTCAGAAGAGCCGACTCGGCAGGGGTCTCGCATCTCTGATCGGCGATCCTGTCCTGGCAGAAACGAAACTACCTCCGGAGGGCGAGCAGCGTATCGTTCCCATCGACCAAATCCGGGGCGGTAAGCTCAATCCGCGCCGGGAATTCAAGGAAGAGGATTTGGTCGAGCTGGCGGACTCCATCCGCCAGAAGGGCCTTGTTCAGCCGATCGTCGTGCGGCCAGACCGGATCGCCGGCGGCTACGAGATCGTAGCTGGTGAGCGTCGCTGGCGGGCCGCCCAGCGCGCCAACCTTCACAGCATGCCGGTGATCGTTCGCGATTTGAACGATCAGGAGGTGCTCGAACTCGGTATCATCGAGAACGTTCAGCGCGCCGACCTGAATGCGATCGAGGAGGCTGGTGGCTATCGAGAGCTGATCGAGCGGTTCGGCTATACGCAGGATCAGTTGGCCGAGGTGATCGGCAAGAGCCGAAGCCATCTGGCGAATACCCTGCGGCTGCTGAAGCTGCCGGACTCCGTGCAGGCTCTCGTCCAGGAGGGCAAGTTGACCGCCGGTCATGCTCGCGCGCTCGTCGGGCGGGAGGACGCGGAGGCCCTGGCCCAGCGGATCATCGAGCGCGACATGAACGTGCGCGAGGTCGAAGCGTTGGTTCAGGCCGGCGACATCAGCCAGCCGAGCCGTCGGGGACGAGAGAAGAATGCCGATACGCTCGCGTTCGAGAAGGAGCTGACGGACGTGCTCGGCCTCAAGGTCGAGATCAAGCGCGGATCGGGTGAGAGTGGCCTGCTCGTGATCAAGTACGGCAACTACGATCAGCTGGATTACATCCGGATGCGCCTGTCCGGTCCGCCTCAGATCGAGCAGTAAGGCTGACCGGAACCGGCGCGAAAGCGAAAGCGACGCTTGACGTCCTCCATGAGAGCGGGTGAATGTCCCGACGCTGCCGCGGGGCGCGGGTTGGAGTTCGTGAATGAGTGAGGATGTGCTTGCGCGGCTAGCTGCCACGATCCGGCAGCGCCGATCCGAGGATGCGGACCGCTCCTATACCCGCCAGCTGCTCGACTCAGGCCCGGAACGGTGCGCCCGGAAGCTCGGCGAAGAGGCCATCGAGACCGTCATCGCCGGGGTCAGCCAGGATGACGCGGCTTTGACCGGGGAAGCGGCCGATCTGCTTTATCACCTCCTTGTCCTCCTGGAATGCCGGGGTATTGCGTGGGCGGATGTCCTGGCGCGGCTCGAAGGCCGCATGGGGACGTCGGGACTGGCTGAGAAGGCCGCGCGTGGCACTGTGGGCAGGTCATGACCCTCGCGGCGCTTCGGCAAGAGATGGCGAACCGGTCTACGCTTCAGTTTTCTCCCTATCGGGTCTTCGATCGCGAGGAATGGGCGCGACTGCGTGCCGACACGCCGATGACCCTCGTCGAGCGGGATCTGGAGCAGCTTTCCGGTCTCATGCAGGAACTGTCGATGGAGGAGGTCGAGCAGATCTACCTTCCGATGTCGCGCCTGCTGAACCTGTATGTGGCAGCGGCCCAGGAACTGCATGCGGTGACGTCGCGGTTTCTCGGCCGCCGGGATGGCAAGGTGCCGTTCATCCTCGGTGTGGCGGGATCGGTTGCGGTCGGCAAGAGCACGACGGCGCGCGTGCTGCGCGCGCTGCTGGCACGCTGGCCGGATCATCCGCGCGTGGATCTCGTGACCACCGATGGCTTCCTCCTGCCGAACGCCGAGCTCGACGCGCGCGGCATCATGAACCGGAAGGGATTTCCGGAGAGCTTTGATACTGCCCGGCTGCTCAACTTCCTGGCGGATGTGAAATCAGGCCGGGAGCGCGTGGAGGCACCGGTCTACTCGCACTTCCATTACGATATACTGCCCGGTCAGATGGTCGTGGTCGAACGGCCTGACATTCTCATCGTCGAGGGATTGAATGTGCTGCAGCCCGCGCGGTTGCCGCGCGACGGCAAGGCAATCCCGTTCGTGTCCGATTTCTTCGACTTCTCGATCTACATCGACGCAGACCCGCAGGTGATCGAGGAATGGTACGTCGCTCGCTTCATGAAGCTACGGACGACGGCGTTTCGCGATCCCGGCGCCTACTTCCACCGGTACGCTAGCTTGGCGGTGGACGCCGCGCGGGCCCGCGCCATGGAGATTTGGCGCACGATCAACTTGAAGAACCTGGAGGAGAACATCCTCCCGACCAGGCAGCGGGCAAGCCTGATCCTGCGTAAGGACTCGAACCATCGGATCGAGAGCGTTTCCCTAAGGAAGCTTTAGTTTCACGGGAAACGCCGCCCCGGGTAGAGGCGGCGTTGATGTTGTCGGTCTGTCGATTACCGAACGGCCTAGCGGCCGAGTGGCCTAGTCGAGCGGAGCTGACCAGTAGACGCGCGGACGCGCGATGTACGTGCCAGCGGCCGAGTAGCGCGGCGGGGCTGCTCCGAGTGCCGGCGCGGAGTTCCAGTAGGCGACTGTTGGACTGTATGACGGTGCGCCCCAATAGCTCGTCGCGCCATAGTACGAGGGACCCCAGTAACTCATGGGTCGATAGTACGAGGCGCCCCAGTAGCTCGTGGGCCTGTAGTAGCTCGGGCATGCACAACCTACGGCCGACCGGTAATAGGACGGACGATAGAAGCGCGGTCCGCTCCAGTAGGTGGTGCGGTAGAAGCGGCGCGGTCCCCAATATGCGGGCCTATAGAACCGCCGCGGACCCCAGTAGCGGACGCCGTAGAAGCGGCGTGGTCCCCAGAAGCGGGCGCCATAGAACCGCCGCGGACCCCAATAACGGACGCCGTAGAAGCGGCGCGGTCCCCAATAGCGGGTGCGATAGAACCGCCGCGGTCCCCAGTAACGGGCGCCGTAGAAGCGACGTGGGCCTAGATAGCCGACGCGATTGATACGTCGAGGACCCCAGAAGGCGGCTCTGTTGACGCGGCGTGGACCGTAGAAGGCGGGGCGGAACGCGCGACCTCCGTAGGCTGCTCTGCCGGGACCGAAACCGCGCATCGATGCACCTCGGAAGCCGGACACGCGGCCCGGGCCGCGCATCGCAAAACCGCCTCCGCCACGTCGAGCTTGGATCGTGTCGACCAGCGACTTCGCCCCAG
>JAEZHL010000070.1 GCA_023416575.1 Pseudomonadota bacterium | reverse complement strand
CTCCGCATTCATGGACGCTCTCGACCTGTTTCCGACCGCCGGCATCCGCTTCATTCCGACCGTTCACGAACAAGGCGCCGGTCACATGGCTGACGGTTACAGCCGCGTCTCGGGTCGCCATGGCGTCTGCATCGCGCAGAACGGGCCGGGTGTGACCAACTTCGTCACCTCCACCGCGGCTGCGTATTGGGCGCACTCGCCAGTCGTCGTGATCACGCCTGAGACAGGGTCGGGCACCATCGGCCTCGGCGGCTTTCAGGAGACGGAGCAGCTTCCGATTTTCTCCAAGATCACCAAGTACCAGGCACACGTCTCGCGCCAGGACCGGATGGCCGAGCTCACCGCACGCTGCTTCGACATGGCGATGAGCGAGCGCGGACCGACGCAGCTTAACATTCCGCGCGACGTCTTCTATGGCGAGGCCGACTACACCATCTCGGCAGCGAAGAAGATCGCCCGTGGTCCCGGCGCCGACGAGGCTCTGGACGAGGCGGCTGAGCTTCTGGCCAGCGCCAAGTTCCCGGTGATGGTGGCAGGTGGTGGCGTCATCTTCTCGGGCGGCATCGAGGAGGCCCAGGCGCTGGCCGAGTACCTGCAGATGCCGGTCGTCAACAGCTACCTGCACAACGACAGCTTCCCGGCCGACCATCCGCTGTGGTGCGGCCCGCTCGGCTACCAGGGCTCCAAGGCCGGCATGAAGATCATCGCCGAGGCCGACGTGGTGCTGGCGCTCGGAACCCGGCTCGGGCCGTTCGGCACCCTGCCGCAGCATGGGCTCGATTACTGGCCCAAGAACGCGAAGATCATTCAGGTCGATACCGACCACCGCATGCTGGGTCTGGTGAAGCAGATCTCGGTCGGCATCGTGGGCGACGCCAAGGCGGCGGCGAAATCGCTTCATCACCGGCTCGCCAACCGCGATCCCGCCGCCCGCAAGAATGCGGCCGAGCGCATGAAGAAGGTGAAGGCGGAGAAGGACGCCTGGGAAGCCGAGCTCGCCGAGTGGACGCACGAACGCGACCCCTGGAGCATCGAGGTCGCGAAGAACTCGAAGAACATGCATCCGCGCCAGATGCTGCGCGAACTCGAGAAGGCCATGCCGAAGAACGCCATGGTCTCGACCGACATCGGCAACATCTGCTCGGTCTCGAACAGCTATCTGCGCTTCAACCAGTCGCCCAGCATGTTCGCCGCCATGAGCTTCGGCAACTGCGGCTATGCGCTGCCGACGATCATCGGCACCAAGGTCGCGGCACCCAACCGCCCGGCTATCGCTTATGTCGGCGACGGCGCCTGGGGCATGAGCTTCGGCGAGATCCTGACCTGCGTACGCGAGGACATTCCCGTCACGGCGGTCGTCTTCCACAACGAGCAGTGGGGCGCCGAAAAGAAGAACCAAGTCGACTTCTACAATAACCGCTTCGAGGGCGTGAACCTGAAGAACCCCTGCTGGGCCGATGTCGCACGCTCGCTCGGTGCCGAGGCCGTCACCGTCCGCAATCTCGGCGACGTCGGCGAAGCACTCGAGAAGGCGGTCGACGCGCAGATGAAGCACGGCAAGACGACCGTTATCGAGATGATGGTGACGCAGGAACTCGGCGATCCCTTCCGCCGCGACGCGCTGAAGAAGCCGAAGCGCATGCTCGACAAGTACAAGCACACCGACGTCGCCTGAGAGCCTGCGGGCCGTCAGAGGGCGGCCCGCGCTCGCCAGACGATCTGGTTAATCCGACAAGTCGGAGGCTAAGCTCGAGCCTCCGTAAGCCGCCAACGGTCAACGGTCGGATGCCTCCCTTGCTGGAACAAGGCCAACGCCAGTCGCCCGAGCACGCGACGCATCGCGCACGAGGCGCTCTGGAACAAATCAAGAGCCCGTTTGTTCTTCCCGACCATGTGGCACAAGGAGGTCCAAATGGCGCAAGAACGCAAAAAGGGACAGCATCCGGAAAGCGAATCCCTCAAGGAGCGCGAGTACAAAGACGAAAAGGGTGAGGTTCATCACCACACCAAGAAGAAGCCGCAGCAAGGAAAGACAGAAAAATAGCACTTCATCGCCGTCAACATGCTCGTGTGTTGGGATCCGCCCAACACTTCGCGATGAAATGGAACTGAGATCACCCGATTTGTAGAGAGCCTTTCCGGCGCCTGACAGGGCCGGAAGGGCTCGATTTCTTATCGTCACCCAACATGACACCGCTTCGGCAGGAGGTCGGCTCTGCGCGCTCAGCTGGTTGGCTGGGGGATGTCGATCGACGCCCCTCAACGGCTTGGTGCCCGGTCTCCGCTGGACGGTCGGTGACGTGCACCCGCGCGGATTTGAATCCCTGAAATTGTCGCTCCTGGGCGCCTGGAACATCTTCGGAGGCGCAGCCGCCTATACCGTGTGCGTCAACACCATCGGCGTCGATGAGGCGCGCCACAGGACTGGCGACCTGCGCTGGCTCGCAGCCGATACCGCGTCGCTGCTCGCCGAGGACGTTCGCCTCGCGTTCGGCCAGTTCGGCGATCGACTCACCGCCCCCAGGAACTGCGGCATCGTCGGACTACCGCCCCGGTTCGACTATGCCGCCGCGCTCGCCGTGACGTTGCAGCGCCGCCCTGCACCCTGTCTTCGGAGCTGGATGAGCAAGGACTGCAGGCGACGGCCCTGAGCAGCTGCCCCGCTTGCCTCGCCGTTTCGCTAGGAGACGTCAGCATCTGCTCACCGTTCCACCCAGGCACGCCCTTCTTCGGCAGATGCGGCGCGCACTTCGTCGGCCTCAACACGCGCCCCATCCCCTGGGACTAGGACGGCCGCCCCGCCGAAGAGTGCCTCAACGAGCACTGGCAGCGATCGCGCCCGGCCCTGGAACGGCTCGTTGCCTAGCC
>JAEZHL010000061.1 GCA_023416575.1 Pseudomonadota bacterium | reverse complement strand
CGAACTGGGTCTGCACAGGCTGGGAGATGTCGCCCTTCTCGAGCTTGAAGGCTGCCTCCTCGAACTGCGGCACCATCTGCCCCCGGCTGAAATAGCCGAGCGTGCCGCCCTCGTCCTTGGTCCCAGGATCCTTCGAATGCTCCTTCGCCATCTCCGCGAAGTCGGCGCCGTGCGCGATCTTCTCGGCGATCTCCTTGGCCTTGTCCTCACTCTCGACGAGAATGTGGCGCGCCTTCACCTCCTGCTCAGGCTTCAGCTGCTTGACCTGCTCGTCGTAAAAGCTCTTGGCATCGGCCTCGCTCACCGAATTCTTGACGCTCGTGTCGAAGTAGGTGTCGCGCAGGGCCCGCCGCCGCCAGTACTGCATCCGGCCATCGAATTCGGCGCTGGACGCGAGCTTGTCGCCCTCGGCCGCCTCGGCGAACAGCTGGTTCTCGATCAGGTACTCTACCAGCACACGCCGCTTCGTCGCCTCGGGCAGGCTGCCCAGGTCGGAGCCGATCTCGGCCTCTGCCAGCTTGACGTCCGCCTCGGTGATATTCTTGCCGTTGACGGTCGCGATGATCGCCTCCTGCGCGGAAGCGAACTGCACAGGGGCAAGGGCGAGGCCGCTCGCCAATGCGGCCGCCACGATACCCACTCTCAGCTTGGAGATCATGGAAATCTGTTCCTTATCGGTCACGAAAACGGGCAGCCGCGCGAGAAACGCAACATGAACACCGCAGTTATAGAATGTAGGCCAGCCCGATGGTTAGACCTGCAGTTCCACTTTGCCAAGTTAACATTCGTAGAGGTGACGGGATTTTGACGAGACCGCGCACGACCAACTGTCGCGTTCGATTGATTGACATTTGCCGGTCCGACTTCTTATCTCTCGGCTACGAGCACTCCCTGGCGTAGGGTCGCCCGCTCGAGCCTGTTTGCGCATTCACCCGGTCAGCACCCGTGTTGTTCCCCTGGCGCGAACACGTGTGACCGGGTCCAATGGCGCTGGTTTTGCCTGCAAGGATCGATGCACATGCTTTCACTCGGCTCGCTGGCGGCGAAGGTTTTCGGATCGGCGAACGATCGTAAGGTCAAGTCATACCGAGCCAAAGTTGCCGCCATCAACGAGCTCGAGCCGGAGCTCGCCGCCCTGACGGACGAGCAGCTTCGCGCCCGAACGGAACAGTTCCGCCAGCAACTCGCGGCGGGCAAATCGCTCGACGATCTCCTCGTGCCGGCCTTCGCCACCGTGCGCGAAGCGGCCAAGCGCACGCTCGGCCAGCGCCACTTCGACGTGCAGCTCATGGGCGGCATGGTCCTGCACGAGGGCAAGATCGCCGAAATGAAGACCGGCGAAGGTAAGACGCTGGTCTCGACCCTGCCGGTCTACCTCAATGCCCTGACCGGACACGGCGTCCACGTCGTCACCATCAATGATTATCTGGCCAAGCGCGACGCCGCCTGGATGGGGGAAATCTACAAGTTCCTCGGTCTCAGCGTCGGCTGCATCGTGCACGAGCTCGATGACGCGCAGCGGCACGCCCAGTACGCCTGCGACATCACCTACGGCACGAATAACGAGCTCGGGTTCGACTATCTCCGCGACAACATGAAGATGAGTCGCAACGAGATGGTCCAGCGCGGACATTCCTTCGCGATCGTCGACGAGGTGGACTCGATCCTCATCGACGAGGCGCGCACGCCGCTCATCATTTCCGGCCCGGTCGAAGACCGTGCGGACCTCTACAACGCCATTGACGCCTTCATGCCGCGGCTTGCCAAGGAGGACTACGAGCTCGACGAGAAGCAGCGCTCGGTGTCGCTCTCCGAGTCGGGCAGCGAGAAGATCGAGCAGATGCTGGAGGCTGCCGGCCTGCTGAAGGGCTCGACGCTCTACGACATCGAGAACGTGACGGTCGTCCATCACGTCAACCAGGCCCTCAAGGCGCACAAGCTGTTCCAGCGCGACCGCGACTACATCGTCAAGGCGGGTCAGGTCGTCATCATCGACGAGTTCACCGGCCGCATGATGCCCGGCCGGCGCTATTCCGAAGGTCTGCACCAGGCACTCGAGGCCAAGGAGAAGGTCGAAATCCAGCCCGAGAACCAGACGCTGGCCTCGATCACCTTCCAGAACTACTTCCGACTCTATGAAAAGCTCGGCGGCATGACTGGCACGGCGGCCACAGAGGCCGACGAGTTCCTGGACATCTACGGCCTCGACGTCATCGAGATCCCGACCAACCTTCCCATCGCGCGCGCCGACGAGGACGACGAGATCTACCGGACCGCGGACGAGAAGTGGGACGCGATCATCCGCGAGGTCGAGTCTGCCCAGAAGCGCGGCCAGCCCGTGCTCGTCGGCACCGTGTCGATCGAGAAGAGCGAGATTCTCTCGGAACGGCTGAAGCAGAAGGGCGTGCCCCATCAGGTTCTGAACGCCCGCTATCACGAGCAGGAAGCCTACATCATCGCACAGGCCGGCGTGCCGGGCGCGGTGACGATCGCCACCAACATGGCCGGCCGCGGCACCGACATTCAGCTCGGCGGCAACGCGCAGATGCGCGTCCAGCAGGAGACTGCTGGTCTCGACGAGGCCGAGAAGGCGAAGCGGACCCAGGAGATCATCGAGGAGGTCGCCAAGAACCGTGAGCTGGTCCTCAAGGCCGAGGAGGTCGTCGAGGTCGAGCCGGCGAAGGGCAACAAGCCAGCCAAGACGGTCGTCAAACCCGGCGGGCTCTATGTGATCGGCACGGAACGGCACGAGAGCCGCCGCGTCGACAACCAGCTCCGCGGCCGCTCAGGACGTCAGGGCGATCCTGGCCGCTCGAAGTTCTATCTGTCCCTCGAAGATGACCTGATGCGCATCTTCGGCTCGAACCGTATGGACGGCGTGCTGCGCACGCTCGGCTTGCAGGAGGGCGAGGCCATCATCCATCCGTGGATGAACAAGTCGCTCGAGATGGCCCAGCGCAAGGTCGAGGCCCGCAACTTCGACATCCGCAAGCAGATCCTGAAGTACGACGACGTGATGAACGATCAGCGCAAGGTCATCTTCGACCAGCGCATCGACATCATGGGCCAGGACGACGTCAGCGAAGCGATCACCGACATGCGCAATGAGGTGATCGAGGAGCTGGTCAAGCGCCACATCCCCGAGAACGCCTACGCGGAACAGTGGGATGCTGCCGGTCTCCAGGAGGAGGTGCGGAATATCCTCGGGCTCGACCTGCCGATCGTCGACTGGGCGGCGGAGGAAGGCATCGCCGACCAGGAGATCCGCGAGCGGGTGCTCGAGGCGGCGGCTGCCAAGGCCGCGAAGAAGGAGGCCGACATCGGCTCCGAGATTTTCCGCCAGATCGAGAAGATGGTTCTGCTGCAGACGCTGGACCACCTGTGGCGGGAGCACCTCGTCACGCTAGAGCACCTGCGCCAGGTGATCGGGTTCCGCGCTTTCGGTCAGCGCGATCCGCTGAACGAGTACAAGACCGAGGCCTTCACCCTCTTCCAGGCCATGCTGGCCAAGCTGCGTGAGGCGGTCACGGGACAGCTCATGCACGTCGAGCTGGCGCCGCCGGAAGAGCAGCCCTCGTTGCAGCCGGTTGAGCTTCCGACGATGGAAGCCCATCACATCGACCCGACCACGGGGATGGATGAGTTCGCCATGGCCGATGCGGCGCTTGCGGCCGAGGAAGTCGGAGGCGATCGTCGCGCCGCGCCCCTGCAGACGCGGCGCGGCTCGGCACAGGTCGATCCGCGTGATCCTGCAACCTGGGGCAAGGTCTCCCGCAACGCCCCCTGCCCCTGCGGCTCCGGGAAAAAGTACAAACACTGTCATGGGCGGCATGACTAAGCCGCGTCGCTCCTCTAGTATTCCGACGCAAGCTGAATAAGCGCCGAAGCACGTCATTACCTCTCCCCAGGGAGAGTGGCCCCCGAGGGGCCGCTGACGCGCTTCGGTGCCAGTCGGAATGCTCTAGCCCGCTGCGCGTGGGCTAGCCTGCTATCAGCGGGATGGGGGTCAGGTGCGGATACTCGGACTTGTCGGCGCTACCCACGACAGCGGAGTGGCCCTTCTGCAGGATGGAATTCCTCAACTCATCCTCGAGGAAGAACGGGTCTACCGAGAGAAACGCACCAAGATTTTCCCAAAGCGGGCGCTGGAGGCCGCCATCGGCAAGGGTGCCGAGGGGCTCAAGCACGTCGATGTCATCACGACCCCCTGGGACGTGACGCGCCTGCGCCAGACCTTCACGAAGGCGGTTCTCGGCCGCATGCCGTGGAGCCTCAGCCTCATCCTGCAGGCCTCGCATGCACCGCAGGATAACGAAATCGTCCGGCTCAACGCCTATCTGACACGTAAGCTCACGCGCCGGTTCAGAATCCGCGCCCGCGATCTGCCACCGATCGTCGGTGTCAGCCACCACGATGCTCACGCCGCGATCTTCTTCGTGAGCCCTTTTGATGAAGCCGCCGTGCTCGTGATGGACGGCTTCGGAGACGATGCCTCGACGAGCGCCTACATCGGCCGCGGCAACCAGCTCGAGCGCCTCTGGTACACCGACATCTTCAACTCGATCGGTATGGTCTACACGGTCGTGACCAAATATCTCGGGTTCGAGTTCTCCGAGGAAGGCAAGGTCATGGCGCTGGCCGCCTACGGCGGCGACTCCTACGTTGCAGCCTTCCGGGACCTCGTCCGGCCGACGCCGGACGGGCGCTACCAAGTCAATTTCGACTATTTCGATTTCGATGCCTTCGGCGAGCTGAAGCCCTTCAAGCGTCGTTTCTTCGAGGTGTTCGGCCCGCCCCGCCGCCCTGGCGAGGAGCTCACCGACCGGCATCGCGACATTGCCCGCGCCCTGCAGGTCGTGACCGAGGATATCGTGTTGCACATGGCACGGGAGCTACGCCGCGCGACTGGCCTGCGCGAGCTGTGCATCAGCGGCGGCGTGGCGCTCAATTGCGTGGCCAACGCGCGCGTTCTCGCCGAGGCCGGGTTCGACCGGGTTTGGGTGCCACCGTGCGCCTCCGATACCGGCGCGCCGTTCGGCAGCGCCCTCTGGCACTATCATCAGACCCTTGGCCGGCCGCGCGCCTTCGAGCTGACGCACCCCTACTACGGCCCGCAGTACAGCGACCACGACATCAAAACGGCGCTCGCCGAGTCAGGGCTCGTCGGCGTCCGCATGGAGGAGGCGGAACTGCTCGAACGCGTCGCGGGCGATCTCGCCTCTGGCAAAATCGTTGGCTGGTTCCAGGGCCGCTCCGAGATGGGACCGCGTGCCCTCGGGAATCGCTCCATTCTCGCCGACCCTCGCCGGCTGGAGACGAAAGATCTGATCAACGCGCGGGTTAAATATCGCGAGCCCTTCCGGCCGTTCGCCCCGGCAGTGCTCTCCGAACGGGCAGCGGAGTTCTTTATCATCGACCAGCCCGACCCGTTCATGACGCTGGCGCCCCGGGTGCGGGCGGACAAGGTTCACCTCATCCCCGCGGCGGTTCACGTCGATGGCACAGGGCGCATCCAAACCGTCGAGCGCAGCGCCAACCCCCGCTACTACGGTGTCATCGAGGCGTTCTGCCGGATGACTGGCGTCCCCGTGCTGTTGAACACGAGCTTCAACCGGCAGGAGCCGATCGTCGAGAACCCCTGGCACGCGGTCTCTTGCTACCTCCGAACCAATATCGATGTCCTCGTCATGGGCAACTACTACACGAGCGGCCGGACCTCGACGGGATCCAAGAAGAGCGCACGCACGGTCCCAGCCTGAGCAGGGTCACTCCACTTTCGACTCTGAGGGCGCATCCGACGCGGCGGCTGGCTCCTGAACCGGCTCGGGTTGCGAAAGCGTGAGCCGGGTCGCCATTGCCCGCTGCTGCTTGCCGTTGAGCGTCTTGATCTCGATGCAACCGGCCAGCTCCCGCCAGCTCTGGTCGGCGGGCGCGCGGGTGGCATCGAGGCAGGCTGCCTGGATGGCCGGCAGCAGCACGCCCCAGCTTCCCGTGACGGCACTGCGCGCACGACCCTCCGCCAGGCGGCACTGGCCCGGCGCGCTGTCGCCCCGGCAAATCTCGTTGATGTCCCAGCTCGGGAGCTGCCCGGCAGCAGCCGGCGCTGCGAGCAGAACCGCGACAGCAGGCATTGCGAGCATGCGTGTGACCATTTCGACTTTCCCGATTTTCCGGATGCATCATTGCGCGGCAGGCCAATTGCACTAAATTGTTCTTGTGCGCCACCGCTCCTGACGACGAAGCATCCATCCCATGTCAAATTACGATCTCGATCACGCTGAACAGCGCGACGGCCGCATCAGGCTTCATGGCCCCGAGGCGTTCGCGGGCATGCATAAGGCCGGACAGCTTGCCGCCGCGGCCCTCGACATGTTGGCCCCCTACGTGGTCCCGGGTGTCAGCACCGAGCGGCTCGACGACCTCGTGTTCGAGTTCGCAATGGATCATGGCGCTATTCCGGCGACTCTCAATTATCGTGGGTATCAGAAGTCGTGCTGCACTTCGATCAACCACGTCGTCTGCCACGGAATTCCCGGGCCGAAGCCACTGCGCGAGGGAGATATCGTCAACATCGACGTGACGCTGATCGTCGACGGTTGGCATGGGGACACGAGCCGCATGTATCCTGTGGGCGCCATCAGCCGGCGGGCGCAACGGCTGATCGACGTCACATACGAAGCGCTGATGCGCGGTATCGCGGCCGTGAAGCCGGGCCATACCACCGGGCACATCGGCGCGGCGATCCAAGCCTACGCAGAGGCTGAGCGCTGCAGCGTGGTTCGGGACTTCTGCGGACACGGGCTCGGCCGCGTGTTTCACGACCGCCCCAACATTCTGCATTACGGCAAGGCCGGCGAGGGTCCTGAGCTCAAGCCCGGGATGCTCTTCACCATCGAGCCGATGATCAATCTCGGCAAGCCGCACGTGAAGATGCTGCCCGATGGCTGGACCGCCGTGACGCGCGACCGCGAGTTGTCTGCACAGTTCGAGCATGCCGTCGGTGTCACCGAGACGGGCTGCGAGGTCTTCACCTATTCGCCGGCCGGGCTGCACAAGCCGGGCTGATGCAGGGCAGGGTTTGCTGCGGGGGGCAAGCCCATGGCAGGGGCGGACAGTAAAAACGCATCCGGCAAAAGCGGCCAGGGCTCCTTTTTCGAGGGGCCGGGCCCGAGCTATCTAGGGCACCGGAGCCGGCTGCGTGAGCGCTTCAAGAGCGGCGGGGCCGATGCGTTGCCCGATTACGAGCTGCTGGAGCTCGTCCTGTTCCGCGCCGTCCCGCGGCGCGATACCAAAGATCTCGCAAAACGCCTGATCGCCCGGTTCGGCAGCTTCGCCGAGGTTATCAATGCGCCCGAAACGCGACTGGCCGAGGTCAAGGACGTCGGCGATGCCGTGATCACCGAGTTGAAAATTGTCCGCGCCGCCGCGCTGCGCCTCATGCGGGGGCAGATCATAGGCCGGCCCGCCCTCTCATCCTGGAAGCAGGTGCTCGACTACTGCCGCGCCGCGATGGGTTTCGAGGCTCGCGAGCAGTTCCGCATCCTGTTCCTCGACAAGCGGAACCAGCTCATCGCCGACGAGGTGCAGCAGCAAGGAACCGTCGACCATACCCCCGTGTACGTGCGCGAGGTGGTCAAGCGGGCGCTGGAGCTGTCGGCAACAGCCATTATCCTCGTCCACAATCATCCGTCCGGCGATCCAACGCCGTCGCGCGCCGATATCGACATGACGAAACAGATCATTGAGGCCGCGAAGCCTCTCGGTGTCACGGTCCACGATCACATCATCGTCGGGCGCGAAGGTCACGCCAGCCTCAGAGGGCTGCGGCTGATCTAGGCAGCCCACCAGAAATCCGCCCCGATTCGCTCATACCGGACTGCCCGATACACCGAGTTCGGAGGACACCTTGGAACAGGCCATCACACGACGCAGCTTCTCCCTCATGCTGGGCTCGGTTGCTGCTGGCACGGCGATCATCCACCCCGGGCGCTCCGCCGCCGCCGCAGATCCGCTGACCAGCAAGATCACCGAGATCGAGACACGACTGAAGGCGCGCGTCGGCGTTGCCGTTTTCGATGACGAGACCGGCAGGAGTTGGCAGCACAACGCCGATGCCCGGTTCCCGCTCAACAGCACGTTCAAGGCTCTGGCCGTCGCGGCGCTGCTGGCCCGTGTCGATGCCGGCGCGGTGGACCTCTCCCGCTCCATCACGTTCCAGGCCAGCGATATCCTTACCTACTCGCCGATCACCGAAAAGCGGGTGGGCGGGGACGGCATGACACTGACGGAGCTCTGCGCGGCCACGCTCGCCGTCAGCGACAATACAGCTGCCAATCTCGTACTGGACAGCATTGGCGGCCCGCAGGGCTTCACCGCATTCATGCGATCGATCGGCGACAGTGTCACTCGGCTCGATCGCTGGGAGACCGATCTCAACGAGGCGAAGCCGGGCGACCCGCGCGACACGACGACGCCCAACGCGATTACAGCCAGCCTCCGCAAGGTCGTTCTCGGCGATGTGCTCTCTCCTGCGGCCCGCCAGCAACTGACTGATTGGATGATGGCCAACAGAGTGTCGGATGCCATGCTCCGCGCCGGCCTGCCCAAGAGTTGGCGCATCGCCGACAGGTCCGGCGCCGGCGGGCACGGAGCGCGGTCGATCATCGCTGTGATGTGGCCGCCGAGCCGCAAACCGATTATCGCCGCGGTTTACCTGACCGAAACGACCGCCTCGTTCAACGCCCGCAATGCTGCAATCGCCGAAATCGGAAAGGTGATCCGAACCGTCATGGAAGGCTGAGCCAACCTTCGGGGCGACGGCGAACTCGACATCCGGGCGGATTGATGTGCTATGCGAGGGTAAGCTTCATGACCCGCCCTCGACGATGGGCCCTTAGCGACTGCGAGCTCCCATGCCCCAGACCATCCACACCAAAGTCCTGATCCTCGGCTCCGGACCTGCTGGCTACACGGCTGCCATTTACGCGGCCCGCGCCATGCTCCATCCGGTGCTCATTCAGGGCATCCAGCCGGGCGGGCAGCTCACCATCACGACCGACGTCGAGAACTATCCCGGCTTTTCGCAAGTCATCCAGGGCCCATGGCTGATGGAGGAGATGAAGGCGCAGGCGGAAAACATGGGGACCCAGATCATTCTGGATCAGATCTCCAGCGTCGACCTCAAGCAGCGCCCGTTCCGGCTCGAGGCCGACTCGGGCGACACCTACACCTGCGACGTTCTCATCATCTGCACCGGCGCGCAGGCGCGCTGGCTGGGCCTGCCGAGCGAGGAGGCTTTCATGGGTCACGGCGTCTCCGCCTGTGCCACCTGTGACGGGTTCTTCTACAAGGGCAAGGACGTGCTCGTCGTCGGCGGCGGCAACACGGCTGTCGAAGAGGCCATGTTCCTGACCAACTTCGCGCGGCGCGTGATCGTCGTTCATCGGCGGGACAGCTTCCGGGCGGAAAAGATCCTGCAGCAGCGGCTGCTCGCGAACCCGAAGATCGAGGTTATCTGGGACACGGTCGTTGAGGAAATCCTCGGCACGTCCGAGCCAAAGTCGGTGACGGGGGCTCGCCTCAGAAATGTGAAGACGGGCGAGGTCACTGATCTGCCGGTCAACGGTGTCTTCGTCGCCATCGGCCACGCGCCGGCCACCGCGCTGTTCAAAGGCCAGCTGGAGATGAAGCCCTCCGGCTACCTGATCACAAAACCGGATTCGACCGCGACCTCCATTCCGGGCGTGTTCGCTGCCGGCGATGTGAAGGACGACATCTTCCGCCAAGCCGTGACCGCGGCTGGCATGGGCTGCATGGCGGCACTCGAAGCCGAGCGGTATTTGGCGGGCCATGCCGGAGACCAGTCGGTGGCTGCCTGGTAGCGATCGCTGCTGGCTTTCAACCTCTTGTCTTTATAGGGCTAAGGCTTAAGCTAAGCCTCATATGCGTTAAATCGGGCCACGCAAAAACGCGAAGAGCCGTCCGTCCGAAGCTGTAGTGAGAGAAACACCATGGGGCTGACCTCGGGTCAGGTTCTGCCGGAGCGCGGCCGCGCGAACGCCGGCAGAACGAATGTCATGGACTGGGACAAGCTGAGAATTTTCCACGCCGCGGCCGAGGCGGGCAGCTTCACGCATGCCGGCGATTTGCTGCGCATGAGCCAATCCGCGGTCAGCCGGCAAGTGTCAGCGCTCGAGCGGGATCTCGGCGTCGCGCTGTTTCATCGGCACGCGCGCGGGCTGGTGCTGACCGAGCAGGGCGAGATGCTGTTCCGCACCGCCAGCGAGGTGATGAACAAGCTGCAGACAGCCGAGATGCTGCTGTCCGACACGACGACCAAGCCGACCGGCGATCTCAGGATCACGGCGCCGGTCGGGCTCGGCACCGTCTGGGTGACGCAGCGGCTCCGCGAGTTCATGGAGCTCTATCCCGACATCCGCATCGAGGTCGTCCTCAACGACGAGCAGATCGACATCTCGATGCGCGAGGCTGACGTCGCGATCTGGACTCGCGAGCCGGACCAGGTGGACCTGATCCGGCGGCCGCTGTTCTCGATGCGCGTGCGTGCCTTCGCGTCCACCCAGTACGTGCGCAAGTACGGCGCCCCGCAGTCGCTCGACGAGCTCGATCAGCACCGGTTCGTGTCCTACAGCGGCATGCCGGCACAGCACCTGTCCGCCATTCGCTGGCTCGAGACGGCCGGCCGTGAGGGCCGGGAGCCGCGGGTTCCTGCCTTCCGGGCCAACAGCGTCATCGCGGTGAAATATGCGATCCGCTCCGGCATCGGGATCGGCCTCATACCGGATTACCTCACGGAGGAGGAATCGGACCTGGTGCCGGTGTTGAGCGAGGTGCAGCTGCCGACGATGCCGATCATCTTCGTCTATCCGGAGGAGCTTCGGACATCGAAGAAGGTGCAGGTCCTGCGCGATTTTCTCGTCGCCAAGGTACGCTCGCTGAAGTAGCAGACAGGCATGCAGCTCCCGCATGGCAAACATGCGGCTGCCCGGCTTGCTGCAAGAGCGAACAACTTGCTTAAATGCTATGCAGCTGTGACGGACAGCTGATGAAGGCCGTACCCTCCCTTTGACGCCTTCACGCATCCTCCGGGATGCGGTCTAAAACTTGTGACCGGGTCCTCCGTGGGCCCGGTCTTTTTCTTTGACCTGCGCAAACAGATCACAGGCTGCCGGGGTTTTCAGCAAGCCCGCGAACCGCTATCACGAGAGCGATCGCATGCGGGAGGCAGTAGAATGGCGCGCACTCTTTACGACAAGATTTTCGATGACCACGTCGTCGACCGGCAGCCCGACGGCACCTGCCTGCTCTATATCGACCGCCATCTCGTCCACGAGGTGACCTCGCCGCAGGCGTTCGAGGGTCTGCGCATGGCGAACCGCAAGGTGCGCGCGCCCGACAAAACGCTGGCCGTCGTCGACCACAACGTTCCCACGTCCGATCGGCGCCTCGGCATCGACGATCCCGAGAGCCGGACCCAGGTCGAGACCCTGGCGCAGAACGCCAAGGATTTCGGCATCGAATACTATGACGAGCTCGACAAGCGGCAGGGCATCGTCCACGTCATTGGACCTGAGCAGGGCTTCACGCTGCCCGGCACGACCATCGTTTGCGGCGACAGCCACACCTCGACCCACGGTGCTTTCGGAGCGCTCGCGCACGGTATCGGAACGTCGGAGGTCGAGCACGTGCTGGCCACCCAGACGCTGATCCAGCGCAAGGCCAAGAACATGCGCGTCACCGTCGACGGCAAGTTGCCGGAGGGTGTGACGGCGAAAGACATCATCCTGGCAATCATCGGTGAAATCGGCACTGCCGGCGGCACCGGGCACGTGATCGAGTACGCCGGCGAGGCGATCCGGTCCCTGTCCATGGAAGGCCGGATGACCGTCTGCAACATGTCGATCGAGGGCGGCGCCCGCGCTGGCATGATCGCGCCGGATGAGACGACGTTCGAGTACCTGAAGGGCCGGCCGAAGTCGCCCAAGGGAGCCGCCTGGGACATGGCGGTGCGCTATTGGGAGACCCTGCGGTCCGACGAGGGCGCGCACTTCGATCGCGAGGTGCGGCTCGACGCCGCCAAGTTGCCCCCAATCGTCACCTGGGGCACGAGCCCCGAGGACGTCGTCTCCATCACGGGCACCATTCCGGACCCGGATAGCGTGGCCGACGAGGCAAAGCGGGCCTCCATGCAGCGCGCGCTCGAGTACATGGGCCTCACCCCGGGGACCAAGGTCACGGACATCAAGCTCGACCGCATCTTCATCGGCTCGTGCACCAATGGCCGGATCGAGGACCTGCGCGAGGTCGCCCGCGTCGCTCAGGGTAAGAAGGTCGCGTCGCACGTCTATGCGATGATCGTGCCCGGCTCCGGACTGGTGAAGGAGCAGGCGGAGGCCGAGGGTCTCGACAAGGTGCTCAAGGAAGCAGGCTTCGACTGGCGCGAAGCTGGCTGCTCCATGTGCCTCGGCATGAACCCGGATCAGCTGAAGCCGCGCGAGCGCTGCGCCTCGACGTCGAACCGGAACTTCGAGGGCCGGCAAGGACGCCTGGGACGCACCCATCTCGTGTCGCCCGCCATGGCCGCCGCCGCTGCCATCGCCGGGCACTTCGTCGACGTGCGGACCTGGGGCTGAACGACTAATGGGTCCCGGCCGCCTGAGCCGGGACCCGAATTGCTGACGCGCTGTGCAACAACAAAGGGCTCGAACATGTCTCGCTCACTCGTCGAGAAGCAGTTCGGAGCCCACGCGGCCGCCTACGTCACCTCCCCCGTACACGCCAAGGGCGCAAGCCTGCAGCGCGTCGTCGAGCTGGTGAAGCCGGAGAAGCACTGGCACGCCCTCGACATTGCAACGGCCGCTGGCCATACGGCGCTGGCTTTCGCCCCGCATGTGAGCCATGTGATCGCCAGCGATATCACCGACGAGATGCTGGCGGAGGCCCAGAAGCTCACCAGCGCGCGCGGCATCGGCAACGTCACGACAGCCAAGGCGGATGCCGAGGCCCTGCCGTTCGCGGACGCCAGCTTCGACCTCATCACCTGTCGCATCGCGGCGCATCACTTCCCGGACGTCCCGCGCTTCGTGAAAGAGACCTGGCGGGTCCTGAAACCGGGGGGCACGTTCGCCCTGGTCGACAACATCTCGCCTGACGATGAATCGACACCGGGGTTTGACGAGGGTGCGCTCCGCGACGCCGCGAGCACCTACAATACCTTTGAGAAACTGCGCGACCCAAGCCACGGGCATTGCCTGACGATGGGGGAATGGCGTTCGCTGATCACGCGCACCGGCTTCGCCATCGAGAACGTCGAGCTGCTGCCCAAGGAGATGGAATTCGGCCCCTGGGTCGAGCGCATGGGCGTCGCCGCCGGCACGGTCGCGCAGCTCGAGGCCATGATAGCCGACGCCTCGCCCGCCCTGCGTGCCTTCCTCAGGCCGCGCCAGCAGGATGGCAAACTCTACTTCACCCTCGACGAGATCCTGATCGTCGCGCGCAAGCCGGGTTGAGCAGACACCGTCGCAAGTTCGCCGTGACGGGCGCTCAGTCGCTTTTCTTTCCCGGTTGCGGCGTCGCTTTCTCCCCTGCCGTCATCTCTCGCGTGCCCAGCGCATCGGCGAGCCGGACCTGAGCCGAGCCGGGCCGCAACGGCTTCTGCTGGCTTTCATGCGGCGCCCAGCCGGTCAGCGTGATGATCTCGAACGTCGCCGGCACGCGCCCGTCCGGCCGCGCGTGCCTCTCGACGTAGATCTCGCAGGCGCGCATGAGCGTGGCCCGCCGTAGCGGCTTCCGCTGCCGAGCAACGAGAACATTCGTCGCCCCCATGCCGCGAAGCTCCTGCATCAGCGCCAACGGAGAGGCGTACGTCACGCTCACCAGATCGGTGTCCGTCACCGGCAGCGCAAAGCCGGCGCGCTGCAACAGGCTTCCGTAGTCGCGCACGTCCGCAAAAGGTGCGACCCTGGGGCTCGCTCCTCCCTCGACCTCGGCTTCAGCCAGCAGGAAAGCCTCGCGCAGCTCGATAAGTGTCTGACCGCCGAGCACAGCCGCGAGCATCAACCCGTCCGGCTTCAGCGCGCGACGGATCTGGACGAGGGTGCCTGGAAGGTCGTTCACCAGATGCAGCGCAAGCCCCGACACAACGAGGTCGAGGGACTCGTCACGAAACGGCAGCATCTCGAGGTCGGCCAGCACACGGGGCGGCGGACACATCATCAGCGGACGCCACGCGCTGTCCGCGCTGATCACAGTCGAAACACCCGGGAGTTGTGCAACGCTGCGTGCCAGCACGCCATGATGGGCACCGAGATCCACCACCGTCGGAAACTGCCGCCGGACAGCGCTGAGGCGTTCCATGAAGTCGTCGGCCACGCGCTGCAGCAGGAAATCGTGAGCCGCCGCACCTTGCGCAACCCGATCCTGGCGCTGGGCGAGAAGGTGGCGGTCGAACAGCAGAACCTCGTCACTCATGGCATCTCTCACGGCAGCGCGCTGTTGAATGGTCCGTTGCCCGCAAAATGCTCCATCGAGCGCACGGCTTGCGTTAGGATCAGGCATCGTCCCCGATCGGTTTCCAACGCCTTGCTAAGCCTTCGTCAACGCCTCATGCAAGCGGCTCACGGCATCGCCGACCTCGTCGTGCCACCGATCTGCCTCCAGTGCCGCAAACCGCTGGCCGTGCACGACGCCCTTTGCGCTGCCTGCTGGCGGAGCATCAAGTTCATTCGCCCACCCGTGTGCGACCGGCTCGGCATTCCGCTGCCGTTCGACATCGGCGGGATTGCTGTCTCGGCTCAGGCCGTCGCCAACCCTCCGGATTACGATCGGGCCCGCGCGGTCGGCCATTTTGAAGGCGTACTGCGCGATCTCATTCATGGGCTCAAGTACAATGACAGTCAGATCGCCCGGCGCTTGTTCGGGCGCTGGCTGGCCGAAGCCGGCTCCGAGCTGCTCTCGGGGGCCGACCTGATCGTGCCCGTGCCTCTCGACCGCTGGCGCCTGCTGAAACGGCGGTTCAATCAGGCGGCCCTCCTGGCTCGCGAGCTGAACCGATTGACCGGCATCGCGTGGGACCCGCTCGCACTGCAGCGTACTCGCCGGACCGCGACCCAGGTCGGCCTCACGCATGATCAGCGGCGGCGCAACGTGCAAGGCGCCTTTGCCGTCGGCAAGCAGCGGACCGATGCGATCCGGGACCGCGCCATCGTGCTCCTCGACGACGTGATTACGACGGGCGCAACCGTGGGGGCCTGTGCGCGGGCGCTCAAGCGCGCGGGTGCGCGGCGGGTCGATGTACTGGCGCTCGGCCTCGTCACGCCGGACAGCATGATCAACCCGTGACACCGCTGCGACGTTCTTCCTACCCTGAAGACCTTCCGCCAGGGCTGTCTGACCGATACTCTGACGCGCCATTCAGTGGGGTGCTCGATGCCGAAAATCACCATTTACACCACGATGTTGTGCCCCTATTGCCTCATGGCCAAGGATCTCCTGAAGCGCAAAGGAGCGGCCTACGAGGAGATCGACGTCACCGGCAAACCGGGACTGAGGCACGAGATGGAGATAAAGGCCGGCGGCCGTAGCACGGTTCCGCAGATCTGGATCGGCGAAACGCACGTCGGCGGATGCGACGATCTTTATGCGCTGGACAGCGCCGGCAAGCTCGACCGGATGCTGGCCGGATAGCGGCGGGGGATCCGAATGGCCACGATGACGGATGCCAGGACTTTCCGGGCCGGGCTGGTGCAGATGTGCACGGGTCGGGACGTTGCCCGCAATCTCGCCCAGCTGAGCCAACTCGTGCGGCAGGCGGCGGCCGAAGGCGCACAGTACATCCAGACGCCGGAAGTGTCAGTGCTGATGGAGCGGGACCCGGCGCGGCTGTTCGTCGAGACCCGGCCCGAGGAGGGAAATCCCGCTATCGCGCATTGCCAAGCGCTGGCGCGGGAGCTCGGCATCTGGCTGCACCTCGGCTCCATGGGCGTGCTGATCAAACCCGACAAGATCGCCAACCGCTCCTATCTGTTCTCGCCGGAGGGACGCATCGCGGCCCGTTACGACAAGATCCACATGTTCGACGTCCAGCTTCCGGGCGGCGAAAGCTATCGCGAGAGCCGCAATTTCGAGCCGGGCAGCAGGGCTGTGCTCGCCGATCTCCCCTGGGGCACGCTCGGCATGACGATCTGCTATGACATGCGCTTTCCGACGCTCTACCGCGCGCTCGCGAAGGCTGGGGCGCAACTCATCGCGGTGCCGGCCGCCTTCACGGTCCCGACGGGACAGGCCCACTGGCACGCCCTGCTGCGCGCCCGCGCAATCGAGGCGCAGTGCTTCGTTCTCGCCGCCGCCCAGGCGGGCTCGCACGAAAACGGGCGGGCGACGTACGGCCACAGCATCATCGTATCGCCATGGGGCGAAGTGCTGGCGGAAGCGGATGGCGTCGAGCCATCAGTCATCGTGGCCGACATCGATTTGAATGCGGTCGAGGAGGCCCGCCAGCGCGTTCCCTCCCTACAGCATGATCGCCCGTTCGAGGTGATTCGGGCCGATGCAGCGCCTTGCTCGGGCGGTGAGCCATGATCCGCTACCGGCTACAGTGCCAGAAGCACCACGAGTTCGAGGCGTGGTTCAAGAATAGCGCCGACTACGAGCGGCAGGCGCAGCGGAAGCTCGTTACCTGCCCACACTGCGGCTCGGCCAAGGTGGAGAAGGCGCTCATGGCTCCGAACGTGTCGACCAGCCGATCGAAGTCCGGCGAGATGACGGTTGCCAACCCCGAGGCCACTGCTCAGGCCGAAAAGAAGCTGCAGCTGCTGGCCTTGATGCGTCAGATCCGGGAAGAGGTCGAAAAGAACGCGGAGTTCGTCGGCCCGCGCTTTGCGGAAGAAGCCCGCAAGATGCACTACGAAGAGGTAGAGAAACGCGGCATCTACGGCGAGGCCACCCTCGAGGAGGCCCGCGAGCTCCACGACGAGGGCATCGATTTCTTGCCGCTGCCGCAACTCCCCGAGGATCAGAACTGACCGTTGGCGATGCCGTCGTCGCGGCTCACACCGGCACCTGCCCCACCGACATGCCGCCACAGACGTAGAGAATCTGCCCGTTCGTGAAAGCGGCTTCGTCGGATAGGAAATAGGCGCAGGCGTGCGCGATCTCGGCTGGCGTGCCGAAGCGGCCGGCGGGAACCTGGCGGGTCAACGCAGTACGCGCGGCCGAATCCGGCGGATAGCTCTTGCGGATCATGTCCGTCTCGATCGGTCCGGGAGCGATGCAGTTCGAGGTTATGCCGTGTTTCGCGTATTCGAGCGCCACCGTTCGGGTCATGCTGAGCACGGCCGCCTTCGACGCGCTGTAAATAAGGCGGTCCTCCTTACCCATTCCGGCACGCGAGCCGATGTTCACGATGCGGCCGAACTGCGCCGTACGCATCGCAGGCAGGACCGCTTGCATGCACTGCATCACCGACCGCACGTTGACAGCCATCACGGCCTCGAAGTCTTCAAGACTTGCTGCCTCGGCGGGCGCCATGCGCGAAAGGCCGGCATTGTTGACGAGCCGCAGCACCCGATGCCGGCTGGTGATCTCCTGGAGGGCCGCCGCGGTCGCCACAGGATCGGCGAGATCGACCTCGACGAACTCGCCCGCGAAGGTGTCCGGTCTGGTGCGGGCGGTGCCGATCACGCGATGACCGCGCCGCATCAGGTCCTGAGCGATCGCCAGGCCGATGCCGCGGCTGACGCCAGTTACCAGCGTCGCGGGTCCGTCCTGTCCAGCGCTTCCGGTGTTCATTGGACACTCTCCCTGCTGCCCGCCAATGACTGAGGTTAGGGTAGCAGGTGATCGGTCGGCAAGGCTGGCACAGCCTGTTTGCACTGTCGTGCGCCCAGGGTTTCGGCGGCTTCACCTCGGCCGAAACTGCGCCGTCGAGGATCAGCGCTATTGATTCCTGGTGCAGATCGTCTAATTCGTGCGGCTGACCAGCGCCGATGCTGGTCGCTCTCAAGAGAAAGAAGTAGAGCCATGGGCTACAAGGTCGCTGTTGTCGGCGCCACGGGCAACGTGGGCCGCGAAATGCTGGATGTTCTGGCCGAGCGTCAATTTCCCGCCGACGAGGTCTTCCCGATCGCGTCGCGCCGCTCGATTGGCACGGAAGTCAGCTATGGCGACAAAACGCTCAAATGCTTCGACCTCGAGCAGTTCGACTTCACCAAGGCAGACTTCTGCCTGATGTCTGCCGGCTCGACCGTCTCGAAGGAGTGGTCACCGCGGATCGGCGCGATGGGCTGCACCGTCATCGATAATTCCTCCGCCTGGCGTTACGACCAGGACGTGCCGCTGATCGTGCCGGAGGTCAATGCCGATGCCGTGCAGGGCTTCCGCAAGAAGAACATCATCGCCAATCCCAACTGCTCGACCGCGCAGCTGGTCGTCGTGCTGAAGCCACTGCACGACTACGCCACCGTGAAGCGCGTCGTGGTCTCGACGTATCAGTCTGTCTCCGGCGCCGGTAAGGACGCCATGGACGAGTTGTGGCACCAGACTAAGGGCAAGTACGTCCCGGGCCAGGAAGTCGAGCCGAAGAAGTTCACGAAGGAGATCGCGTTCAACGTCATTCCTCACATCGACGTCTTCATGGAGGACGGCTACACGAAAGAGGAATGGAAGATGCTGGCCGAGACGAAGAAGATCCTCGATCCGAAGATCAAGGTCACGGCCACTTGCGCGCGCGTCCCCGTGTTCGTCGGTCACTCGGAGGCGGTGAACCTCGAGTTCGAAAAGCCAATCACGGTCGAGGAGGCGCGCAGCGTGCTGCGCGAGGCACCAGGCGTGATGGTGGTCGATAAGCGCGAGCCGGGCGGCTACGTCACGCCCGTCGAGGCGGCGGGCGAGTTTGCCACGTTCGTCAGCCGCATCCGCGAGGACGCGACCGTCGACAACGGTCTGGCGATGTGGATCGTCTCCGACAACCTGCTCAAGGGCGCCGCGCTCAACGCGGTTCAGATTGCCGAGACGATGATCAATCGCAACCTGCTGAAGAAGGCCGCATAGCCCACAGCTTCGAGCAGCGGAACATGAAGAGGGCAGGCGAAAGCCTGCCCTTATCGCATCTGGTCATTGATCGAAAGGAAACGCAAACCTCAGCCTCAGACGGATCTGCCGTCCTACTGGTTGCCTTCGTTCTCGAAGGCGCGAACGATCGCCGCGAGGCCCTTGAGGAACTTCTCCCGCTCCGCATTAGACAGGACCGCAAGGACCCTCTCGTCAGTGCGGCGGGCGTGCGGCTCGGCCTCTTTCAAAGCCCGCCACCCCTCGTCCGTCAGCCGGACTGCATAGGCCCGGGCATCCTCGCGAGTCCTGCGACGCTGCAGAAGCCCCTTCCGCAACATGCGCCGTATGACATCCGCGAGAGTCGAACGATCGATCCCCGTGCGCTCGACGAGGCCCGTTTGGCTTACCCCCTCGTTCTGCGCCACCGTCAAGAGAATGGCGAACTGACGGGGTGTAAGGTCCCCCGACACTTCTTCCTGGAAGAGATCACTTGCGCATTGACTGGCTCGATGCAGCAAGTGGATAGGCGACTGACCAATCAGATCGAAAGTTTTCTGCCGCGACATGCATCTCCCCGCCCGGATCACCGGCATCCTCGGTTGGCCCAGGGAGACAAATGAACACCACTCAATAATCTGCGTCCAGATTAGATTGTTGAGTGGGACGCAAAAAACATTTCAGAATCCGCAATATCGGAACACTGACCGCGGTCAGTTCGGCGCTTCCTGCTGGTAGCGTTGCAAGACACCGAGCTGCGCGATGGCAAACACCATCGTCAGCGGCATGATCCCCCACAGCTTGAAGCTGATCCAGAAGCTCTCAGAGAAATTGCGCCACACCACTTCATTCAGGACCGCGAGGACGGCGAAGAAGCAGGCCCAGCGGAACGTCAGCACGACCCAGCCCTGGGGCGCCAGTTGAAACACGTCTCCCATCAACGGCTTGAGGAGCGGACGATTGAACATCAAGCCGCCGAAGAGGATGGCCGAGAACAGCCCGTTGACGATCGTCGGCTTCAGCTTGATGAACAGCGAATCCTGCAAGATGAGCGTCAGGGTGCCGAACGTGACCACGAAGATCCCGGACACGAACGGCATCACGGGGATACGCCCAAGCAAGGACCGGGAGACGACGAGGGAGATGATGGTGGCAGCCATGAAGGCTCCCGTCCCCCAGAATATGCCGCGGTAGCTGTTGACCGCGAAGAAGACCACGAGCGGAGCGACCTCCAGAGCCATCTTCATCAGCTGCGCGCGCTCGCTCTGCGGCTGCTGGCTCGTTGCCTGTTCTTCTTGCACGGGCGACCCCTCTCTAAACCCACTGACGCGCCTGGCGGGCCGAACCTAGACCTTTTGCGCGGCCGCTCCGGCCTTATTGCTCCGGCTCCCCGCTGCCAGGGGCATTGCTCCCGCCGCCGCGACCGCCGGCTCGGGAATGCGATACTTCTGCATGACCCTCGTCAGCCACCAAGCATAGATTCCGCTCACGGGCATGATGATCGCGACCTTGAACAGAATCCAGACGTTAACCCCGTCCAGCTCATGGCCGAGCAGGCGATACATCTGATGATCGTGGAAGCTCAGGCGGACGACTTCGTTCAGGAACGCCGTAACAACGAAGAAACAAGCAAAGCTGAATGTGAAGCGGTCCCAACCCTTCTTAGTATAGTGGAAGGTGCTCTCGAACACGTACTGGAAGAAATTCTTCCCCATCCAGAGGCCGCCGAACAAGAAGAGCGCAAACAGCAGGTTGAAGATCGTGACCTTGATCTGAACCCACATTGCATCGCCAGTCACCAGGGTCAGGAAGCCGAAGGTGATCGTGACGCTGCTCGCGATGACTGGAAATACGGGGAACCGGCCCAATACGCCCCGCATGACGACCATAGCGATCGCAGTGGTGATGATGAGCGCCCAGGTGCCCGCGCTGATCCCATACAGCGCGTTGACAATAAACATCGTAACGAGGGGCCCGAACTCACTCGCGATATTGACCGTCTGCTCAGCGTTGAATGGATAGGCCCGCCTCAACCAATTCATCGTCTCGCTCTATGCCTCCCCTTACTCACTACAAAAGAACGCATCGGACCTAGTCGACGGCAATCGCCCGGGCGAATTCCCCGGCGTCGAAAGGTTGCAAATCGTCGATGCCCTCGCCGATGCCGATCGCGTGGACCGGCAACCCATACTTCGCTGCAATGGCGACAAGGATGCCCCCCCGCGCCGTCCCGTCGAGTTTCGTCATGACCAAACCGCTAACGCCGGCCTGCTTCTGGAAGACCTGGACCTGATCGAGAGCGTTCTGGCCCGTTGTTGCGTCGAGAACGAGCAAGGTATCGTGCGGCACGGACGGGTCGATCTTCTTCAGAACCTTTACGACCTTGCCGAGCTCGTCCATCAATGCCTGCTTGTTCTGCAGCCGACCCGCAGTATCGATCAGCAGAACATCGTAACCTTCACGACGGGCCTGCGTGAATGCGTCGAATGCAAGCCCTGCGGCATCCGCACCGACATCCCGCGCGATCACTGTCGCGCCGGACCGCTCGCCCCACACCTTCAGCTGATCGATTGCCGCGGCCCGGAACGTATCGCCGGCGGCCACCATGACCTTCTTGCCGGCGCGCGCGTAGGTTGCTGCCAGCTTTCCAATCGTGGTCGTCTTCCCGGTGCCGTTGACCCCGACCATCAGGATGACGTGCGGCTTCAGCGCCACGTTCAACGTGAGCGGCTTGGCGACCGGCTCCAGGACCTTCTCGATCTCTGTAGCCAGAACTGCCCTGACCTCGTCCGGCGAGATGTCCTTGTCATAGCGGCCCTTTTCCAGGGCGGCGGTGATGCGGGTCGCGGTATCGATGCCGAGATCGGCCTGGATCAGCAAATCCTCGAGGTCATCGAGCGTATCGGCATCGAGCTTGCGCTTGACGAAAACGCCGGTGATGCCTTCCGACAATCTATTGGAAGTCTTCGTCAGCCCGGCCTTGAGCCGGCTGAACCAACTCTCCTTGGCCTTCGGCGGCTCGGGCTCAGGTGGCGGTGGCGCCACAAGCTCAGGCTCAGGCGCGACGACAGGCTCCGGCGCGTAAGGCTCAGGCTCCAGCGTCGCTTCGACGGCTGCCGGCTCCTCGAGCTCCGGTGCGCGCGCGCCGCTTGCTTCAGCGGACTCGAGCTGATCTGCCTCGGCGGGGGTCAGCGCCTCGCCGGATTGGATCTCGGTCTCGTGCTCCGCCTCGGGCTCGGCCGGCTTCTCGCCACGACCGAAGAGGCGGTCGAAAAATCTACCTTTTTTGGGCATGCTGATCACGCCAGCACCTCACCTGTGAGCCGCTGACCATCGTTACCGCCGACGCGGACGCGCACGAGGGTGGCGGCGGGCGTATCTCCGGACAGGCGAATTTCCGTGAACTGCGCCGTCCGGCCAGCTCCCGTCTGCTCCGTCAGCACTTCGGCAATCGCGCCCCGCTGACCATCGAGGTAGCGCGCCAGCACCGCCCCGCCGAGCTCCCGCAAGCGGGCAGCCCGCTCCTTGACCACGGCCCGGTTCACCTGCGGCATGCGCGCAGCCGGTGTGCCTTTACGGGGCGAGAAGGGAAAAACGTGCAGGTATGTGAGCCCGCATTCCTCGACGAGGCGGAGCGTGTTCTCGAAATGCTCCTCACTCTCGGTCGGGAAGCCAGCGATGAGATCGGCGCCGAACACGATGTCCGGTCGCAGCCTGCGGGCCGTCTCGCAGAAGCGGATCGCATCCGACCGCAAGTGGCGCCGCTTCATGCGCTTCAGGATGAGGTCGTCTCCGGCCTGCATGGAAAGATGCAGATGCGGCATGAGCCGCGGCTCCTCGGCGATGGCATCGAGCAGATGCTTATCGGCCTCGACTTGATCGATGGATGAGATGCGCAGTCGCGCCAGCTCCGGCACGTGCCGCAGGATCTGGCGCACGAGACGGCCGAGCGTCATCTCGCCGGGCAGGTCCGCGCCATAGGACGTGATGTCCACACCGGTCAGCACGATCTCCCGGTAGCCAGCCTCGACGAGCCGCTGGGCCTGGGCCACCACCTCCCCCGCGGGGACGGAGCGCGAAGGGCCGCGCCCGAATGGAATGATGCAGAACGTGCACCTGTGATCGCACCCGTTCTGCACCTGCACGTAGGCGCGGGCACGGGTGCCGAAACCGTCGATGAGGTGCGGCGCCGTTTCGCGCACGCTCATGATATCGTTGACCTGGACGCGCTCGGTG
>JAEZHL010000041.1 GCA_023416575.1 Pseudomonadota bacterium | reverse complement strand
CGCCGACTAGAACCCGTGCTCGATGCGGGCGTAGATCTGCTCGGCGAATGTGTAGATGACCGCTCCGATGAACGGCGCCGAGAAGGATGCCACGACCAGGATCGCGACGATTTTTGGGATGAACGTCAGCGTGATCTCTTGCACCTGCGTGAGCGCTTGCAATAGCGCGATCGAGATGCCGACCAGCATCGCCGCCCCAATGGCGGGGCTCGAGGCGACGATGATGGTCCAGATCGTCGCCTGCACGATATCGAGTGCGTCTGCCTGGTTCATGGATCAGGTGATCGTAACCCCGGGGCCGAGCAGCATCTCGACGTCGTTGTCGAGAATAGCCACAGCGCCGCCGGAGATGATCCGCACCGCTGTGACCTTGCCGGTTATTTCACCATCGGCCGAGGTAAGCGTCCGGCCGATGATGCCGTCGGCCTGCGTCAGTGATTGCGCGGTCAGCAGCGCGTCGAGGCGCGCATTCATCTTCACGCCCTGCTCGACATTCGAAAACGCCGCCAGCTGCGCCATGTATTCGGACGCATCCATCGGCTCCGTCGGATCCTGATTTTTCATCTGCGCTATAAGCAGTTGCAGAAAGGCGTCGTAATCAACGGTCGCCGAGGACTGTGGCCGCGCTGTTTCTGCCGGGTTGGCGCCGAGTGTGGTCGCGGTTTCTACTTGCATGAGCTCGCCTCCGTCTGCCGCTCGCCTGCGGACCGCAATGGCCCCGGCTTGTTGGCAAATATTTCGTCTTCGATGGAAAACAGAACACGAAGTGTTTTCAACGCATCGAACGCTCTCCCGGCTGAGACGAGCCGGTGCACGCGATCGAGACCGGCCAGCACCGCCTCATCTGAGAAAGCCGACTGCAAAAGAGTATAGAGCTCCTCGAAGATCGACTTTGCCGCTGCGGCCTTCGTTGGCTCGATCAGCATCATCTGCACGGTGAAATAGAGCTGGCGCAGCGGCGTGTTCGCCTGTTCGGGCTGCAAGACATGGTTTTCGAGCAGGAACGTGACGTTGTTCAACAGCTCGAGTGTCACCTTGCGATCAACGCGCAGCACCGCGCCATTCACATATATTCGCTCGCCGGCCCTCAGGGAGATTTGCATGCCGCCTCTTATCTGAGACCATCGGCGATGGATTTCATGACCTCGATCAAGCCCGGAAAGTCATCCGATTTCTCCTGGCGAATGAGCTCGGTTTCGCGAACCACCCAGAGCCCGATCGAGATGAGATCGGCACGTAGTTTTTCCGGAAGGTCATTTTCGGGGCTGGCCAGATCCTCCATCAAAACCGACCAGAGCCGGCGCAGGTACTGCAGAGCCTCGACGGCCTCCCGCGATCTCCGGCCGTTGGCTTGCGCATGTTGCAACATGCCGATGGCGCGCTCGATGGCGGCGCGTTCGCGCTCCCGCGCTTGGTGTGGCGTATCTTCGAGAGTTTCAGCATAGGCAGTATGCATGGGCTATCCTTCGGCATCAGCCGTCAGACTGGATCACAGGTGATTGATGAGGCTCATCTGCTGGAGCCGCGCGGTCAGCGCGTAAGAGGTCTCGATCTGAGTCAGCAGCGACGTGACGCGCAACGAGGCTTCGATGCGATCGACGGCTTCCAGCTCGACGACGTGATTTGACAGAATGTCCATCTGAATGGACATACGGTCATTAGCCGCCGAAATACGCGCCTCGGCGACACCGAGATGGGTTCTCAGCGTCGTGATTTCCTGAATTGCAGATCCGGCCGTTCGCGTCGCCGTATCGAGCACTGCCTTGAAGGCACCCTCGCTCAGCTGCTCAGTGCCGAGATCCGCCACCATCACATAAGCGCTGACGAGCTGGCGAATGGCGGCGGCATTGGCATTGGCCGATGTTTGCACGACCTCGCCAGCCGAAATCCGGCTCGAGATATTATTGCTGGAAGCCACAGACCAATTCATCGACCATGCCGGCTCCTCCGTCAGAGCCTTGAATGGGCCATCGAGAAACGCCTGCATATCTGCAGCCGAGATGCCGGCCACGCCAGGGTCCGACTGCGTTATGCCAAATGTCGCCAGAAACGTATTCGCGACGGACTGGCGGCTAGCAGGCTCCGGCGGCCCGAAATATTTCTGCAGTGGCGCCAGATCCGAATTGAGCCCGGAGAATATGTGCACGCCATCGATGGCCGTGCTCATGCCACTGATCAGAGCCGCGAGGCGCGACTTCGCCTCCTCGACAATGACCTCGGGGCCGTTCTGGCTGTCACGAACACCGATGAGCGCGGTCATGAACGACTGTGCATCATCAGCCAGACCGTCGAGCACGGATTGCGTCACCTTCAGGCGCGTCTCAGCAACTGCATTCGTATCCCGGATCGTCGCCAACCGCGCGTAGTCGTTGCGCATGGAGACCGTCTGGCCGGTCCTGAAGCCGAGCCCCGCACCGACATCCGCGTAACGCCCCGTCGCGGCTTCTTTCTGCGCGTCAGTGAGCTGGGCCTGAGCTTTCATGAGCGCGAGCCGCGTCGACTGCGACAGCGCCATCGTCGAGACGTGGGATATTTTCATTGCATCACCCCGCAGCCGCCAGGAGAGCGCGGAACATATCGTCGATGACTGAAATGAGCCTCGATGTCGCTTGGTAGGACCGCTCGAGGTCGAGCAGGATCGTCATCTCCTGGTCGAGATTGACACCGGTGGTATTCGCGAGCGCTTCGGAAGATCGCTGGAAAAGAGCCGTCCGGTAATCCGCCTCGGCATTCGCCGTCATGCGGGCTTCCTGCAACCAAGCGACAGAGGAGGCGGCGAAACCGCCTATTGTCCCCGCGGTCGAGAGTTGTGCCGCACCGTCAAAGGACCTCTGGGCGGACATTTGATCGACGAGTTCCTGGAGCCGCCCCGAGAAACTCGCCGAGCCATCCGCATTATAAGTGTACGGGCCGCCCGCGATGCCGCCATCGCGCAGCCGCGTAACAAGCCCGCCTTGCGCCGGATCAACGCTGGCATTGATGGTGATGAGACCGGCAAGTCCCGTGATCACGCTACCGGAAGCCGGAACAGTCGTAGCGCCGGCGTAGGTGAACAGGCCCGGAGCATCGGGCAGTGCCGCTCCCCCACTCTGGTCGCTTTCGGCGAAAGTCTCGATCAGCCCGCGCGCGATTTCGTCGAGCTGAGTCTGGTAAGCCGTCGCCAACTCGTCGCGCACGGCCGCCAGCCCGGCGAGGCGGCCGGACCCGATCACCATTCCACCCAGTCCGCCGGTGATCTGAATACCATCGACAACGACGGCATTCCCGACGGTGGCAGGGGTATAGATGAGGGTACGCTCAAAAGTAATCGGGCGCGCCTTAGTGTCGAACAGCGTCACCCCGCTGTCCGTGAAAATTGCGATGTCGTTGTCAGGGCGCGTGATCGTCCGGATCCCCATCTCCTCGGAGATGGCCACCAGCAGGCGATCCCGATTGTCGAGCTGATCCGTGACATCCGCGCCCGACCGCGTGCCGTCGACGATGGCCCTGTTCACGGTCTCGAACTGCGCCAGCAAGCTGTTCAGGCGTTCGACCGTGCTTGCGATGTCGGCATCAGCTTGCTGGCGGAGCGACTGGACCGTTTCGGTGGCGCTGTTCAGTCCGCGCGCTACATCGAAGGCGGCTGCAACGGCCGCTTGCGCGGCGACGGCGTCGTGCGGCGCGCCCGAATAGAGCTGGATCGCATCCGTCAGCTTGCCGAGCAAGGCTGCCGGGGAGACGTCGAGCTCGGGATCGAGCACCGTCGAATCCAGACGCTGCAGTGCGTCGAGGATGGTTCGTTGCTGGCCAGCGCCGGCATTGGCGCGCAGCATCTGCGTCAGGAGCGCGTTGTCAGAGGCGCGCGTAATCGAAGCAAGGCGAACCCCATTACCCGGCCCGGTGACGACGTTCGCAATTTTCCGCGATGCCAGCGCTTGCTCAGCGCCCGTGATGTTTCGAGAGACGACCGCCGTCTGGCCGGATGTGACGGTAATTCCACTGCGCGCCACATCAAGAGCAGTTGAGAGTGTCATGCAAGGCTTTCCCGACTAATGCGGCGAGGGTGCCGCTGCGATCAGCGCTTCAGGTTCACGAGGACGTCCATCAAGTCGGCGCCGGTCTGGAACACCTTCGAGTTCGCGGTGTAATTCCGCTGCGCCTCGATCATGGTGGTGAGCTCCGATGCGAGGTCGACGTTCGATTGCTCCACGGCCCCCGAGATCATCGACCCGAAGCCGCTCGAGCCCGCGAACCCGATCCGCACATCGCCAGACTCTGCGGACGCGACGTAAACGTTGCCCGCGAGCGGCTGCAGATTGTCCGGGCTCGTGACATTCGCGAGGGGTATCTGGTGGGTTGCAACGCGGGCGCCGTTGCCGAACACAGCGAACAGAACGCCCTCGTCCGAAATCTCAATCCGCTCGACCTCACTCGGCGCGCTGCCGTTCACGAAGACATCGACGACGGTGTAGGGAGCTTCGAGCTGGCTCGATTGCGCAAGGTCGAGCGTGATGGTCTGGCCGCCAGGGACCGGGATCGCCACAGAGGTCGCACTCGCAGCATCGAGCTTACCGGTCGCCGGATCGAAGGTCAGCGTCGTGGTGACGAGCGGTCCACTCGCATAAGGGAAGCCACCGCCGGCAGACGCCGTGGAGCGGTCGAAGACCGTCACTTCCCAAGTGCCGTCGGCGACTTTCGTCGTGTAGACATCCAGAACCACCTCCCCACCAAGATTGTCGTAAGCAAGGAGCGGCGTCTTCGCAGTGTGCGTCGCCGTGGCCGCGTTGGCGGATGGCAGGTCGGCGGCAGCAACAACCGCCGCGTCCCGTGGCAGGTTGACGTAAAGCACACCAGTTGTCGAAGGCACGGCCTGCATGGCGAGCGCGCCGATGTTGATGACCTCCAGGCCCGCAAAGCCGTTGGCGACCGGTTGCGGCGCGCCATTGGTGAGCGGATATCCCATCAGGCTATAGCCGGCCGCATTCACGAGCCGGCCATCACCGTTCATGACGAACGAGCCGGCGCGCGTCATGTAGACCTGGTCGCCATTGCCGTTGACCAGGAAGAAGCCGCCGCCCTTCACCGCGAGGTCCGTCGCCGACGTTGTGAAGGCGAGCGGGCCTTGGGCACTGATCGCATAGCGGGTGCGCGATTCCACGCTTCCCGGCGTATAGCCGCCGGCTCCCGCATCCAGCACCAGTGTGGAGAATTCTGTCGAGGCGCGCTTGTAGCCGACGGTGCTCATGTTGGCGATGTTGTCGGCCACCGTACCGAGCCGGTTGGACTGCGCCGCCATCCCCGATGCGCCCGTTCGCATCATGCCGTAGATGCTCATTGCTCACCGTCCCCGATTGTTTCCGCCGACTTACATGACAGCACTCTGAACTTGTGTGAGACTGAAGGGGGCGGCGGGCCCGCACGCCGCGCCACCCCCTTGCGCGCCACCCCGCCGCGCTATTGGTAGATGAGCCGGTATCCGAGATATCGCTGCGAATCGATCGGGTCGTGCCCGAGCCGCTGGCGCAGGCGCTTGCGCAGCTTGCTGATGTGACTCTCGATCACGTTCTCATCGATGTTCTCGCCAAACAGGCCGTACACAGAGTTGAAGATCTGGCTTTTCGTGACGCGCCGGCCGCGGTTCATGACGAGGTACTCGAGAATCCGCCGCTCCCGCCGTGGCAGGGGCAAGACCTCACCCCGAACCTCCGGATCGCGTCCATCGAAGAACACGCGCAGCCCCGCGGTCTCGATGCCGTCCGATTCCTCCCGCTTCGCCCGCCGCCGGATCGCCTCGATACGCGCCAGGATCTCGCGGACGTGGATCGGCTTGCGTACGACATCGTCGACGCCGGCCGCGAACAGCTCCAGCGTCTCCTCAAGAGACCTGTTCTCGTTCATGGCGATGACAGCGGCCCCAGAGCGCCCCTTGATCTTGCGCGACATCGAGTAGCGTTCGCGGCAATCCCCCAGCAGAAATGCTTCGACGGCCAGGATGTCGGGCTCCGATACCGTCTCGACCCAGGTGTCGAAATCCATCGGCCGAAGGCCGGTTGCGGAGACGCCCTCGCGGTCGAACCAGGAAGCGTAGCCGTCTGACACGGTTTCACGCTCGTCAACGATTACGATCATTGCTGCTCCCCCCGAATCAGTTCGATCGTCTACATTCCTTGCGTACAAATCTCCTTTTGTTCCGTCAATCTGCGAAGATTGAATGCTGGTTATGAAGATTTGTTTATCTGGGGATAACGTCCGCCGCGCGAGCCTCGCCCAAAGAAGCCTCCGCAGACTCAGGCGGTCGCGGATGCGGGCTGCATCCCGAAGCGCAATCTTCGATCTTCGATGATCAAAAACGTGAGGCAGTAGGTAGAGTTAGCCCTGCGGTCACCTTTTGGCCGGAATTGCCGAAGATAGGCACGAGCGACGACTGAGGATTTCAGAGGAGCAACCGGCGTGGACGAGGAAAGCGGAGCGGAGCTCTTCCTGGTTCTCGAAGCCGGGCAGTCCGCCATGGATCGCCTGACGGCGGCGCTCGCGGCCGTGCCGATCGCTTCCGTTCTGATCGTTCCGCCGAGCGATTCGGCGCTGGATGCGGCCGAAGTCGAGGCGTTGGTCCAGCAGGCGCAATCCCAGGGAGCCGCCGCCCTCCTCCTCGCCGATGCCGATCTGGCTCGCCGGCTGCGGGCCGATGGCGTGCATCTGCCCTACAGCAAGAGCATTGAGGCCGACTACCGCGGCGCACGACAGATTGTAGGACCGAGGGCGATCGTCGGCGTCCATGCGGGCAAATCGCGCCACGACGCCATGCTGCTCGCCGAGGCGGGCGCGGACTACATCGCGTTCGGAGTCCCCGACGGCGTTCAGGACCAGGAAGCGGCCCGCGCGCGCCGTCTCGAGCTCGTTGCCTGGTGGGCCGAAATTTTCGAAATTCCCTGCGTCGCGCTGGATGTCGAGTCCCCCGAGGACGCTGCGCAGCTCTCCGAAGCGGGCGCAGATTTCGTCGCCGTCAAGCTCGGTGGGGGCATGCCGCTCGCAACGGTTGCGTCCCGCCTCGAAGCCATTGCCGACGCCCTGGCGATCACACCTGCCGACTGAGGAAGATCCATGCGATCCGGACCGCTGATCGGCCTCGCACTCGCGCTCCTCGTGACCGCCTCCCCGGCCCGTGGCGAGACGAGCTCGTGGTCGACCGAGACCCAGCCTGGCAAATCCGCCCCGAAGGCGAAGGCCATGGCGAAGCCGCAGCCCAAGGGTCCGAAACCACTGCAACCCAACCAGAAGGCCGATCCCGTCAGCAAGTTCGCACCGCCTGCAACCACGGCGCCCTTGACGGGCACGTCCCGCTATCTCGCGCCCGCGACCGGGCAGGACGCAGCCTACATCGCCTTCGAGCAAGGTCAGTACCTGACCGCCCTGAACCTTGCCGAGCGCGCTGCCGCCAAGGGCGATCCGCAGGCTCACACGCTGGTCGGCCGCATCTATGCGGAAGGATTGGGCGTACCGAAGGACGAGGTGGTCGCGGCACGATGGTATGCGCGGGGCGCCGAGCTCGGCGACACCGAGGCTGCATTCGCGCTCGGCGTGCAGCTCGCAGAGGGCCGCGGCGTGGAGAAGGATCGCGCAGCGGCGGCGAGAATGTTCGAAATGGCCGCCGCCAAAGGCCACGCGTTCGCCAACTACAATCTCGGACTGCTGTTCCTGAATGGCGATGGCAAGCCGGAGAACCCCCACCGGGCGGCCATGCACATCGAGTATGCGGCCGAGCAAGGCGTGGTCAATGCCCAGTACGATCTCGCGGTGCTCTACCAGACGGGACACGGGGTAAACGCCAATGCGCTCGAGGCGGCGCGGTGGATGCGCAAGGCTGCCGAGCAGGGTCTCGTCGAGGCGGAATACGATTACGCTCTGCTGCTGTTGCGCGGATTCGGCCTCAACGCGGAAGTCCCGAAGGCCGTCGATTATCTGCGCTCAGCGGCTGAGAAAGGGTTCGCGGGCGCGCAGAATCGCCTGGCTCACCTGCTGATGGATCGCAGCCGTGGCCAGGTGCGTGCCGTCGAAGCGGCGAAGTGGCGCATGCTGGCGCGGGATAGCGGCCTGGAAGACAAGGTGCTCGACGAGCTCGTCGCAAAAATGTCTCCGGCCGATCGCCTGGCAGCTGAGAAGGCCGCCCACGAGTGGCGCGAAAAGGCGGCCGCCGGCATCCTGTCCCAATAGCCCGGCCCCTCGGACGGACGTCTCGTCCTCTTGTCATCGACGGCGGGAGCCGCTAGTCGAGGCGCTCACGCCTGGACCCAAGAATGGGTGACCGGGCCGCTCTTTCTCAGAATATTCGAATGTGAGGCCTCGCCCCATGCCAGCTTCCGCCCTGATGAACGTCATGACTGCCGCCGCTCGTAAGGCCGCGCGCAGCTTGGCACGCGACTTCGGCGAGGTGGCTCAACTACAGGTTTCAATCAAGGGGCCGGCAAATTTCGTTTCCGCGGCCGACCACCGGGCCGAGGATATTCTGTTTCGGGAGCTGTCGAAGGCACGACCGGGCTACGGCTTTCTGATGGAGGAAGGTGGCACCGTCGAAGGCGTCGACAAATCCCATCGCTGGATCATCGACCCGCTCGATGGCACGACGAATTTCCTGCACAGCATTCCCCTGTTCGCCATTTCGATCGGCCTCGAGCGCGAGGGCCAGCTCGTGGCGGGGTTGATCTACAATCCCGTAACCGACGAGCTCTACACCGCCGAAAAGGGCAAAGGCGCGTTCCTCAATGACCGCCGCATCCGTGTTGCGGCGCGCCAGTCGCTCTCGGATGCCGTCGTCGCGACAGGCATTCCCCATCGGGGGCGGACGGGGCATCTCAGGTTCCTGCGCGAGAGCGAGGCCGTGATGCGCGAGGTGGCGGGCATTCGCCGCACCGGCGCGGCATCACTCGATCTGGCGTGGACCGCCGCGGGACGCTTCGATGCGTACTGGGAGCACAACCTCCAGCCGTGGGACATGGCGGCAGGCATTCTCATCGTTCGCGAGGCCGGCGGCCTGGTCACCGATCTCGAAGGCGGCAATCGCATGTTCGAAACCGGAAGCGTCATCGCCGGCAACAACGCGGTGATGCGGGGGCTCACGTCGGTCCTCAACGCCAGTCTAAAGAAGGCGTAAAGCACAGAAGAGATATTCAGGGCACGATCTTGCCGGTTTTTCCTGTCAAGGAATTTCGATAAGGTCGCTCGGGCGTCCGTCATGAGGCTCTAGATAATGGCCAGAAGGCGACAATCAGAAATTGCAGGAAAGCCGGTCCATCGCACGTTGACGGCGCCGGGAGGATTTCTGCTCAATATGATTTTCTTCCTGGTGATCGTCGGCTTCATCGCCGCGATCGCCGGGCCGACACTGATCGGGGCGTTTCTCAATAACCCGTTTCTCAACGGCCTGATCATCTTCGTCCTATTCGTCGGCATTCTCTATTCCTTCCGGCAAGTCATCCGGCTCTACCCGGAAATCCGCTGGGTGAATGCCTTCCGCATCGCTGATCCCGGGCTCGCGATCTCGCACAAGCCGGTTCTGCTCGCGCCAATGGCGACGATGCTCCGTGATCGGACGGGCACGCTGTCGCTCTCTACGGTTTCCATGCGCTCGATCATGGATTCGATCGGCTCGCGTCTGGACGAGGCCCGCGATACCGGTCGCTACCTGATCGGCCTTCTCGTATTCCTCGGCCTGCTCGGCACTTTCTGGGGCCTGCTCGAGACGATCACCTCGGTGGGTCAGACCATCAACTCGCTCGATACGCGGTCCAGCGAGAGCGCGATGATCTTCGAGGAGCTGAAGACGGGGCTGGCCGCGCCCTTGAAGGGCATGGGAACGGCGTTCTCCTCATCCCTGCTCGGCCTGTCGGGATCGCTGGTGCTCGGCTTTCTCGAGCTGCAGTCCAGCCACGCGCAGAACCGCTTCTACAACGAGCTCGAGGAATGGCTGTCCGGCATCACCGAGCTGACGCCGGGCGGCGCAACCGACCCGATGAGCCGGCAGCTCTACTCGGCGGTCTTCGAGATGCAGCGCTCGATCACCGAGCTGACCGATCGCCTGCAGTCCAATATCCCCCTGCATGCCGATGGCGCGAGCGACTCGATCCAGAACCTCGCCGACGGGGTCAACGAGCTCGTCACTCAGATGCGCGCCGAGCAGAATGTCCTGCGGCAGTGGGTGGATGAGCAGGCGGCACAGCAGAGCCAGGTGACCGGCACGCTCAAGGAGCTGGCCACGAACTTCAAGCGTCGCGGAGCCTGACGTCATGGCGCGGGGCCGTCGCGGGGCACAGTACGGGGAGTTCTGGCCAGGCTACGTCGACGTTCTGTCGACGCTCCTCCTCGTCTTCACATTCCTGCTGTCGATCTTCATGCTGGCGCAATACTTCGTCAGCCAGGAATCGAGCGGCAAGGACGCGGCGCTCCGCCGGCTGACGCGGCAGATCACCGAGCTGACGAACCTGCTTTCTCTGGAGAAGGGAAACACCAAGGCCATCGCCGACGACCTCGCCGCGCTGCAGGTGACCCTCGC